>DDCQ01000001.1 GCA_002334915.1 Porticoccaceae bacterium UBA2002 | reverse complement strand
CCAGCCCGCACTGCGGCCTCCGCCAGACCATGAACAAACTTAAGGGGATGGATATGCTTGGATGCAGTATCCAGTACCGCGCCGTGATAAACATCGCTGCCAATCACCTCAGCAAGTCGATCTTTGGGGATATATTCCATCTGATCGAACCCATAGCGCTCATAAAGAAAGCCAACTTCCTCCTCCATTTCCCGGCTGTATTTGGATTTATGGGCAAAGTGCACATCGCCGTGCTTTAAATCGCATTTGATGCGATGCTTCTCAATCAGATCTTTTACCGCCTCAACAGCTTCGAGACCCATAAACCAAAGGGCGCTGGCAATATCATGACCAAAGGTCTCTTCCAGATAGTACTGATCCCGGCGCTGACCTATGCCCACATGGCCGCCATTGCGCCCAGAGGCACCATGGCCGACAGTTTCAGCCTCTAAAACAATTACCTTATAACCCAGCTCGGTTAGGTGCAGGGCTGAGGAGAGGCCGGTAAAGCCTGCGCCAACAATACAGATATCCGCCTGATGGTCGCCTTCCAGTGCCGCAAAAGCTGCCAGCTTGGTTGCGCTGGCCTGATAGTAAGAGCTCACATTAGCCTCGCCAATAGTCACAAAGTTTGACATTAGCATCTTTTCGAATAATAATTCAACATTAATTGAACAATTGTTCAATAATAACCATAAGATCAGGTGCACTATGCAATCTCAGAAGGAAATAGAAAATTGGCTCAGGGAAAATAAAATCACTGAGGTTGAGTGTCTGGTGCCAGATATGACCGGCAATGCGCGGGGCAAATTTATACCGGCGAAAAAATTCCTCAAAGAAGATAGTCGATTGCCTGAAGGTATCCTGGCTCAGACGGTTACCGGAGAGTTCTCAGACGATTACTGGGACCTGCTGGGCACCATAGATGGGGATATGCTACTTGAGCCTGATGCCTCTACTGCTCGCAGCGTGCCCTGGGCCAATGAGTCAACAGGACAGATCATCCATGACTGCTACACCAAGGATGGAAAGCCTCATCCCTTTAGCACCAGAGCTGTGCTAAAGCATATTCTCGGCCTTTATAAAAAAGAAGGCCTGCAGCCAGTGATAGCACCTGAGATGGAGTTTTATCTGGTAGAAAAGAATACCAACCCGGATATGGTTCTAAAACCGCCACTGGGCCGTTCAGGGCGCCCAGAGACCGCACGCCAGTCCTATAGCATAGATGCAGCCAACGAATTTGAGCCCTTTGTAGAAGATATGTATGCCTATGGCGAGCTTATGGGCCTGGATATAGACACCCTGATCCATGAATCTGGCGCCGCCCAGCTGGAAGTGAATTTTATTCATGGCGATCCGCTCAACCTTGCCGATCAGGTATTTACCTTTAAGCGCATGGTGCGTGAAGTAGCCTTAAAACATGATATCTATGCCACCTTTATGGCCAAGCCAATGGCCTCAGAGCCAGGGTCTGCAAAGCATATTCATCAGAGTATTCTATCTGCTGCCGATGGCAGCAATATATTTGCCACTGCGGATGGCAATTATAGTCAGGCCTTTTATCATTATCTGGGAGGCCTGCAGAAATACACCCCCTTTGTTATGAGCTTCTTTGCCCCCAATGTGAATTCTTACCGTCGCTTTACGCGAGAGGTTTCAGCGCCTATTAATCTTCACTGGGGCTTTGATAATCGCACTACTGGGCTGCGGGTACCAGACGCCAACCCCAAGAACTACCGCATCGAAAATCGCTTTCCAGGCGCTGACGTCAATCCATACCTGTCCATTGCGGCAACACTGGCCTGTGGCTACCTGGGTATGAAAAATAAAATTGAACCCTCAGCAGCCTATGAAGGCAATGCCTATGAGGAAGAGCTGGCCTTGCCCAGAACTCTTGAGGAGGCACTGCGGGGCCTGCAAGAGGATAGGGATGTATTTGAGTTATTTGGTGAGAAATTTATCCAGCTATACACCTCAATTAAACTGGTTGAGTTTGAGGAGTTTAATCAGGTTATCTCTTCTTGGGAGCGCGAACACCTGCTGCTAAATGTTTAATCAAACTATGGCTGCACTGGGACTGGTTTCCAATGATAAGATTGCCGGGGCAACTTGCTGCGGGCAGGCCCGGGTATTTCTTAAAATAACAAGCATCATCGGGTGCAGAATATGCAAATAAAACCAATAGCTGGTGCTCTTGGCGCTGAAATTAGCGGAATAGATCTAACCGGCGATGTCACCGCTGAAGATTACCGGGCCATCAGAGCTCTGCTGGTCGAGCACGAGGTTATATTCTTTCGCAATCAGGACGTATCGCCAGCCCAACAGCACGCGCTGGCGTCTTCTTTTGGGCCCCTGCAAACTCATCCAGCCTATGCGACTGTGGAGGGGTTTCCAGAGATTACCATTCTTGAAAGCACAGCTGACAAGCCCAGTAAGATTGAGTGCTGGCACAGTGATATGACTTTTCGTCTGCATCCACCTATGGGGACTGTGCTGCGCTCCAGGGTTATTCCCGAGAAGGGCGGCGATACCCTCTGGTCCAGCATGACATCAGCCTACGATGGGCTATCACCCCAGATGCAGGCTTTTCTTGGCGAGCTATCCGCGGTTCATGATTTTGCTTTTGGCTTTAAAGAGAGTCTGGCCGAGGAGGGTGGCTCTGAGCGCCTGGCTAAGGCGGTTGCAGATAATCCGCCGGTGACTCACCCAGTTATTAGAACCCATCCGGAGAGCGGCAAAAAAGTGATCTTTGTAAACCCGTTGTTTACCACTCATATACTGGGTTTACCGGCCGATGAGAGCAGCGCGATTCTAGCCTTCTTGTACCAGCACAACATCACTGCAGAGTATACCTGCCGCTTTGCCTGGGAGGCAGACTGCATAGCGATCTGGGACAATCGCAGCACCCAGCACAAGCCAATTAATGACTACTTTCCAGCACACCGCCGCCTGGAGAGAATAGTGATTGATGGTGACAAGCCCTACTGAGCGCTGAGGCAGAAGTCGATCATTAGCCTGGCCACCCAGTCCTGGTCAGCGCTCTGCTCAAGGGAGGCCATGGCCGCCACATAGGTTTCAGAGGGATAAACCGGGCGTCGCAGCTGGTAGAGTGCGCGGCTGTAGTCGGGGAAAAATTCCGGATGGCCCTGAAAGGTCAAAATATGCTTGCCCAGACGGGTAGCGGCAATAGGGCAGCTATCTGTTGAAGCCAGAATCTCTGTTCCCGGCGCAGGAACCACCACCTGATCCTGATGACTGTAAATCAGATTAAAGGATTGACCTCTCCATAGGCAGGAGTCTGCGGCCGGATTGGGAATGGTTTGTTTTACACCAAGAGACCAGCCGGTCTGGGCCAGACTAACTTCCCCACCCAGAGCCTGGGCCACCATCTGATGACCAAAGCAGATGCCAATAAACTTTTTCTGCTGCTGATGCAGGGTCCTGACAAACTCAGCGAGCCTAAGAACCCAGGGGGTATCCTCATAAGCACTGCTTTTACTGCCAGTCATAATATAGGCATCCACCTCATCAATATTTTGTGGATAAATACCCCGGTTGGCCTTATAGGTCACAAACTCCAGCTGTAGCTGAGGGTTATTATTTGCCGACCGCAGCAGGCGTTCAAACATAAATGGATACTCGCCGTGATCCTCAACCAAATCACTGAGAACATCATCTACTTGCAATATACCCAGGGTTAATTTCACGTCTCGATTTGCCTCTGCTGGCGACTGTACTTGGCTAAATAATCGGCAAGATCGCGCTTTATTTCAGGCCCATACAGATAGAGGCCAATAATATTGGGCACCGCAATCAAAAATACCATGGCATCAGAGAAATCCAGTACTGCGGATAACTGAATCATGCATCCCAGAGCGACAAAGCCGCAAAATATGAGCTTAAAAATCATCTGGGTGGTGTTGGCTTCGCCAAATAGATAGGTCCAGCCCTTGAGTCCATAATAGGACCAGGCAATAGTGGTCGAAAACGCAAATAGCAGGGCGGCCACAGCAATAATATAGGGCGCCCAGCTAATATGGTGGGCAAATGCTGCTGAAGTCAGGGCAATGCCCTCCAAGCCACGCCCGCCATCCAGTAAGCCATTGGGGATAGCTGTTGTCACAATAACCAGGGAGGTCAGGGTGCAGATCACCATGGTATCTATAAACGGCTCTAGCAGAGACACAAGGCCCTCGGTTACGGGTTCGTCAGTCCTGACTGCAGAGTGAGCAATTGAAGCCGAGCCAATGCCGGCCTCATTGGAGAACAGGGCGCGCTGGAAGCCAACAATAATGGCTCCCACCATGCCACCCTGGGCGCTGGTCCAGGTAAAGGCGCTATTAAAAATAAGCGCTATTGCTCCGGGCAGATGCTCTGCACTCATAGCAATAATTAATAGCGCCGAAACAATATAGAGTACCGCCATGGTGGGCACTATTCGTGAAGCTGCGGCGGCAATAGAGCGGATACCGCCCACAATGACCAGAGCCACAGTTGATGCCATCAGCAGGCCAAACAACCAGCCACGGCCATATAAAAAGCTGGCTTCTCCGCCGGTGATACTCAGCATCTGCACATAGGCCTGGTTGGACTGGAACATATTGCCAATACCAAGGCAGCCAATCACCAGCGACACAGCATAGAAGCTACCCAGAAACTTGCCTGCTTTAGGCCAGTTGCGAACCTGAAAAAAGCGCTCCAAATAGTACATGGGCCCGCCGGAAACAGAGCCATCAGCATTGACCCGCCTATACTTAACGCCAAGCGTGCACTCCACAAACTTGGTGGACATGGCCAGAAAACCAGCCATAAATAACCAGAAAGCAGCACCTGGGCCACCTATGGCAATGGCCACGGCAACACCTCCTATATTCCCCACGCCCACGGTGCCGGATATGGCGGTGGACAGCGCCTTAAAATGAGAAATCTCGCCAGTGGCAGCAGGGTTAGCTGGCGGGTTTATTAAAAGCCCAACTGCATGACCAAATCCGCGGAGGTTGATCAAACGCAGATAAAAAGTAAACCACAGAGCTGCGATCGCCAGCCAGAGCACTATTAAAGGAAAATCCTGATCAGCTATATTGACAGGGTAAAACACCATATCCGATAGCCCCTGAGCCAATGGTCGTACCCAGGCCTCAATCTGTGCATCTATACTCATTTTTACCCCCTTAATAACGGATTATAAGTCCGTCTTATATCAATAATTTACTTTATTATTAAGCTATAAGCGATTGTTTTTATTGTATTTAAAATCTCTAAACTTCTCTGGTTTTGCCTGAGCGTGCACGCTCTTTCATATCAGACTGAATATACACCTGATCGGTTGTTCCCATGCTGGCATGGCCCAAATCATCTGCCATATGTTTTAGCGGTCTGGTGGCAATATCCTGTGAGGCACCCGTATGCCGCAACCAGTGTGTTGTGGCCTCACGCAGCGCTTTGGCCTCGTCAGTAAAGCCCTCTGCACGCATTCTTTCATGGGCCAAATCAAAAGCCTGCTGCACTATGCGCCGCAACTGTCGAGAGGTCATGCCACCTGTACCGCGATTTTTCGATACCAAGGCACTGTTAGCACCAAAATTAGCACTTAGAGACCCGCGATATTTTTGGTAGCGCTGGATATAGGGAGAGAGGGCACTTGGAACCGAGATATCTCTAATCTTATTGCCCTTACCCAGCACCTTAAGCCATTGGTTGCCGTCGCTGTCCTGCCAAAAATGCTTCCAGGCTGGTTGCCAGTTGGCTCGTTCGGATAGCTCAGACACTCTGAGATACAGGGTTTTAAGCATGGCAATAGTAAACAGGGTGCGCTCATGACCGGGATCCTGATCTGCTGCTGCCTGAGCACAGTCAAGCACAGTTTCCCACTGCAAATCCGACAGGCGTTTAATATTTTTCTGGGTCGCACCCTTAATCAGATAGGCAGACTGCTTGCGAATAGCTGGAATAGGATTACCGAAGGCGTAGCCCTCGTCAGTCAGATAGTCGTAAAAGCAGGACACCGCTGAATAACAGATCTTCATCGCCTCATGGGAAAGCAGGTGGCCGTCTTTGCTAATTTGCACCTCCAGCCCGGCTGCCATGGCTTCAGCGCGGTCTTCCTTGGCGATTTTGGCAGCAAATGGCCGCCAATTTTCATTTTGACGGGACTCTCCGCCGATTATTTTAAAGCGATCCTGCACCGATGAGCCCACCCAGCTTGGATTGGGACTGTGCACAAAGTCAAAATAAGCCTCCAAATCTGGCCGCTTAAGCTGAATAACGCTCTTATTAGCCACAGTCCAGGCCCAGAGTAATAGTCGCTCAACCTCGTTGCGGTAACCGCGGTAGGTGGCTTCTGACTTGCGGCTGTAGCTTTTTAGGAACGACTGGGTATGTAAAACATCCTCGCGCACATCCGGTATTGACTCACAGAGCGTAACTATAAAGTCTTTAGAGTCTGGGTAGTCGTCAAACATTGCCATACCCATGGGTAAACGGACAAAGGCTTTGTGAGCATCGAACAGCGGTGTGGCTTTAAATGCTTTTGACATAACCGGTCTCTAATGGAATGGTTGTTTACACCCAGCGATATGACTGCAGAGGCTGTTAGAGCTGTGTTTGAATAAAAGTTACTGTATCAGGCAATATTAGTAAAGTCCAACTATGTCCACTAATTGAGATTAGAGGACGTAAAAGATAGGATTGGAGCTTAGCTATATGCCCTAGCGGCAATCCTGTGCAGAGTTCATTGAAATTAACAATCTATCCTATGGTCTATATTCAGTAATTCCAGTTCTTGCTAAACTCTCAGGCCGATACAAGGAACAAACTATGTCGCGCGCTATCACAGCCCTATTCACCAGCATTGTTTTCAGTACCGCGGTGTTTGCCACCGCACCGGATACTGCTGTTATTCCGATTGAAAAACAGTCAGAGCAAACCGCACTATATCGAGAGATTTTTGATCGTCTGGCCACCAGGCATTATCGCGGCCAGGTAATAGATGATGATCTTTCCCGGCGCTATCTTGAACACTATATAGATCAGCTTGATTCCACCAAGAGCTACTTTTTACAGTCTGATATAGATGAGTTTAACCAGTGGCAAACTCGCCTGGATGATCTTGCCAAACGGGGCGATGTCAGCCCTGGGTTTATTATGTTTAATCGGCTGCGTGAACGAGCCACTGCGCGTCTAAGAGCCAATATTGCCCTACTCGAAAATCCCGATTATAAATTTGACTATAGTCTGGATGAGAGCATTATCCTCGATGGAGATAAGCGCGACTGGCTGGGGACTGCTGAGCAGGCCGATGATTTTTGGCGCAAGCGCCTTAAGGATTCGATGATCCGGTTGCTGCTCAATGACAAAGAGGAAGACGCTGCCCGCGAGCTTTTGGTCAAGCGATATAGCACCCAGATTACCCAGTACCAGCAGCGCGATAGCCAGGATGTATTTCAGCTTTATATCAATGCTCTGGCTTCCCTCTACGATCCCCATACCTCTTACTTCACCCCGCGCACCACAGAGAACTTTCAGATCAATATGTCTCTGTCCCTCACAGGCATAGGTGCCGAACTCAATATTGAGGATGAATACACCAGAGTGGTAAGGATTATTCCCGGTGGCCCTGCCGACCTGCAGGGCCTTTTAAAGGCCTCGGACAAGATTGCCGGTGTTGGCCAGGGTGATGGAGAGATTGTTGATGTGGTCGGCTGGCGCCTGGATGATGTAGTCGCCCTTATCAGGGGTGAGAAAGACTCAACAGTTAGGTTGCAGGTGATACCCTCGAAAGGGGCAGGAGCAGGCAGCAGCAAGGTGATTTCAATTGTCCGCGACAAGGTCAAACTTGAAGAAAAATCTGCTCAGAGCAAGGTGTTGGATATAGTTCAGGATGACAGGAACTACAAGCTTGGGGTAATTGATATACCGGCCTTCTATCTGGACTTCGAGGCTTACAGAAACCGCGACCCAGACTATCGCAGCACCACCAAAGATGTTTTAAGACTGCTTGAAGAGCTAGAGGAACAGGGAGTCGATGGCATTGTTCTCGATCTGAGAAATAATGGTGGAGGTTCGCTCTACGAGGCCACCGCCCTCACCGACCTATTTATCGGCTACGGTCCAGTGGTGCAAATTCGCGATGCCAATCAGCGTGTCTATCGCAATCAGCGAGCCACTCGGCCACCGATCTACCAGGGACCAATGCTGGTAATGATTAACCGCCTGAGCGCCTCTGCGTCGGAAATTTTTGCCGGCGCCATGCAGGACTATGGCCGCGCCCTCGTGGTAGGTAGCCAGAGTTTTGGTAAGGGCACAGTTCAGGATGTGACCGGGCTATCTGCGGGTCAGCTAAAGATGACCACCTCTAAATTTTATCGAGTGTCAGGCGATAGCACCCAACACCGCGGTGTGCTTCCCGATATAGCCTTTCCCTCGGCCTATGACCCAGAGGAGGTAGGTGAAAGCCACAGGGACTATGCCCTACCCTGGGATCGAATTCGCGCCGTGCCGCACAGCAGTACTGATGAGTTACAGCCGCTGGTTGCCCCATTGCTTGAAGCCCATAAACAGCGCAGCCAAAATGATCCGGACTACGCTCATATGCTCAGCCAGCTGGAGCTCACTAAAAGCTGGAGTCAGCAGGATGCCCTGTCATTAAATATCGAGGCCCGACGCGCTCGCAGTAAAAAATGGGACGATGAATTATTTACGCTGGAAAACATCCGTCGCAAGAAAAAGGGCCTGGAGCTCTATGCAGATATTGAAGCCTGGAAAGCCGAGTCTGAGCCCGATACCGACTCAGAGTTAGAGCTAGCCTCCTCCGATGCAGATGAGCAGGATCAAGGTAGTGAAGAGCTGTACGAAGACGAGGATATTGCCGAGACCGATCCTATGCTCCAAGAGGCCGGATATATATTGAGCGACCAGATACGCCTGGGAGAAATCGCCAAACAGCGTCAACTTCAACTAGTACAACTAGAACAACAAAAAGCGAGTTAAAAATCAGTGCGAATTATCTCTTTTAATGTCAATGGGCTGCGGGCGCGCCTGCATCAGTTACAGGCCGTTATAGACCAACATAACCCAGATATTATTGGCCTTCAGGAAACCAAGGTCAGCGATGAAGAATTCCCTCTAGAGGCTGTAAATGCCATGGGCTATCAGGTGGATATCCATGGTCAAAAAGGCCATTACGGCGTCGCCCTGCTAAGCAAAATGCCAGCTGCTAGGGTGACCAGGGGTTACCCCAGCGATAATGAAGAATCCCAGCGACGAATGATTCACGGAGAATACATTGTTGATAGCAAAACCATACATGTTATCAACGGCTATTTCCCCCAGGGAGAGGGTCGGGCCCACCCTACTAAGTTTCCGGCCAAGCAAAAGTTCTATGCCGACCTGTTAACCTATCTGCAGAATAATTTTAGTAGCAAAGATTTAGTGGTGGTTATGGGCGACATGAATGTTGCCGCTGAGGACATAGATGTAGGTATAAAACCCGAAAATGCCAAGCGTTGGCTAAAAACCGGCAAGTGCGCTTTTCTGCCAGAAGAACGAGAATGGCTGCAAAATCTGTGCGACTGGGGGCTCCAGGACAGCTTTAGATCAATGAACCCAGAGGACGACAGATCCTATAGCTGGTTTGACTACCGCAGTCGCGGCTATGAGCAGGATCCCAAGAGGGGCCTGCGTATCGATTTGATACTGGCTTCCGATGCCGCTATGAAGTGGTTGCAGTCAACAGGAATTGACTTTGATGCCCGCTCATCGGAAAAACCCTCAGATCACTGCCCTATTTGGGCAGATTTCCTGCTGTCCGATTGATAGACCAATAACAGGTCAACCAATTAGGCTATTCAGCGTTCACTAGTCCCGAGTAACTTGATTGGAGACGATTATGAACAGGGCCGTTATTACTACTGCAATCACAATTGGGGTTTTGATGCTCCCAGTCCAAGCTGTAGCCGCAGAGAGAACTGTGGTCAAGTACAGTGCCGGTCATCAGCACAAACATCAGCAGGACTGGCGCTCATATCGCGAGCATAGGCGCGAAGCGATTCCCCATAGAAATTCATACAACCAGCTGATAATTAAAACCGATTATCGAGCCGTTAAAAAACGCGTTACTGCCTACCGCCTCAAACATCCGCGCCACCACAGAAACAGCTATGCCAATCCAAGACAACTTTATATCCATTATTATGGCCCTGGCAATGGCCATCATTATGACCGCCACAGGCAGCATTACCGAGATCACCAGCGGGGCCGCCATTCCCATAGTCACCATCATGATAGAGATTATCTGCAGTGGCTGTCACTGATGGCTATGCTCGACAATATTTACTCTAACCAGCATTAAAATAATGATACTGCAGATATTATGAGAGTTTATTCCTACAACAATTGCGCAGGGTCAGCGAGCATGGAAAATACACAGACTGTGGCTACCGAAGAGGAACTGCCCTACTGTACGGTTGAGGAATTTTTAAAATATATTGAGCGCCGGGCCTTCCATATGGCGCGCACAGGTACTGGCAGCACAGACAGTGCCATGGATATAGTTCAGGACAGCATGTACAAGCTGGTAGAAAAATACTCGTCAAAACAGCCCAGTGAGTGGAAGCCACTGTTTTACCGCATACTGAATAGCAGACTGACTGATTACTACCGCCGTAAAGCGGTAAGAGACAGAGTATTTATCTGGTCAAAGTCAGCGCCAAAAGATAGCGAAGACAGTGTTGCAGGCCCTGTTGATAGAGCTGTAGGCAGACAGTCTGAAACACCAGATGAGATGTTGATGCGCGGCCAGCGTATCCAGCAGCTCAACCACTCGGTGCAACAGCTGCCCTACCGTCAGCGCCAGGCATTTATGCTGCGCTGCTGGGAGGGGCTGAGCACCATTGAGACTGCCAGTGCAATGGAGATATCACAGGGCAGTGTAAAAACCCATTATTCAAGAGCCATGCATGCGCTGAGAGACATGCTGGAGGATTACCGCCGTGACTAAATCAACATTATTTGAACAGGATTTACAACAGGACCTGCTGGCCCTGGAAGAGACCACAGAGGCACCGGAGATATTTCGTCTGGCTCAGGCTAGGCGTGAGGCGCTAGCCCAGAATAAAAGCTCGCACAGGAGGTTTTTATGGCCGACATTTGGCGCCTCGTTGGCTTCATTGTTGCTTGTTGGCGTTATGCTCAATGGGCAGATGGGGTTAGATAATCAGCAAGAAGCCAGGCTGAAGACCAATGGTAGTGAACCCATTAATGACCAGATGCTGCTGGATATGGCTGATGAGCCTATAGATCTCTTCGAAGATCTGGATTTTTATTACTGGCTGGCAGATACAGATATGGGCAGCACAGGTTAAGTTATGGATTATTTAAACGCCAGATTAGGGGCTATATTTAATCGTGGCCTGGTTAATGTGATTATCGCTTTTAGCGCCACTCTGTTTTGCTGCAGTACCTTTGCTCAATCGGAAACCATTGCATTTGAGAGTCTCTCACCTGAGGTTCAGGACACGCTGTCCCCTTTTGCCGATAACTGGGACAAAATAAACCTCCGGCGCCAAAAAACATTGGTCAAGATTTCACAAGAGGCCGATCCAGACATGCGCAAGCGTATAAAGCGCCATGCTAATCACTGGAAAGGCCTGCCTAAGGAGGAGCGCAAAAAGGTGCGCAAGACCATGAGGAAATTTGAAAACCTGCCACCCCATAAGCGAGAAAAACTTCGCCAGCACTGGAACAATATGCCCGCAGAAAAACGGCGCATAATTGACAGGACTTTTGATCACTATGAGCAGCTGCCCGCTCAGTAGCAAAACGAAATACGTGAAAAAGTCCGCAGCATGAGCCCCCAAGAGCGCAGGGAGGTTGTAAAAGAAATTAAACGTCAGATAGATAGGTCAGAGGCTGCTAAAGAAAAAGGCAGAGGAAAAGGCAGTCAACAACAAAAGCTAGAGAAATAAAAAAGGCCCCAAAGGGGCCTTTTTTATAAGCTGTATCTATATCGGGTTTGGAATGGCCCGATAAGAAAAGACTTACAGGGCAGATTCAAACTCGGGCAGTGCTGCAAACAGATCTGCAACCAGGCCATAATCCGCAACCGAGAAAATCGGTGCCTCTTCGTCTTTGTTAATGGCCACAATCACTTTACTGTCTTTCATGCCAGCCAGGTGCTGAATTGCACCAGAGATACCTACAGCCACATAGAGGTCAGGGGCAACAATCTTGCCTGTCTGCCCTACCTGCATATCATTGGGTACAAAACCCGCATCCACTGCAGCTCGAGATGCTCCCACTGCTGCACCCAGTTTATCGGCAATACTGTAAAGCATATCGAAGTTTTCACCATTGCCCATACCGCGGCCACCAGAGATCACAATTTCCGCAGCAGTCAGTTCAGGGCGGTCAGATACCGCCACTTCTTCGCCAATAAACGAGGAAACACCAGAATCATGGGCAGAAGCTACAGCTTCAATGCTTGCAGAACCCCCTTCGGCAGCAGCTGCGTCAAACGCAGTGCCGCGCACCGTCAGCACTTTAATAGCATCAGAGGACTGCACAGTGGCAATTACGTTACCGGCATAGATCGGGCGCTTAAAAGTATCGGCACTAACCACAGCGCTGATATCAGAAATTGCCTGGACGTCCATCAGCGCGGCAGCGCGAGGAATAATATTTTTAGCAGTGGTGGTAGCTGTCGCCAGAATATGGCTGTACCCAGCACCCACTTCAGCAATTAAAGGTGCCACATTCTCGGCCAGCGCGTTGGCATAGGCGCTATTGTCAGCTACCAGCACTTTGCCAATACCTGCAACCTGAGCTGCCTGAGTTGCTACATCCTGACAGGAGGCTCCAACCACCAGAATATCTATATCACTTCCTATAGCCTGAGCCGCAGTAACAGAGTTCAAAGTGGCCACATTCAGGCTGCTGTTGTCGTGTTCAGCGATAACTAGAATACTCATGAGATCACCTTTGCTTCGTTTTTAAGTTTGTCTACTAACATGGCAACATCTTCTACCTTGATGCCTGCCTGTCGCTCCGCGGGCAGTTCAACGCCCAGAAGGCTAACCCGTGCCGCCGTATCAACACCCAAATCGGCAGGAGTTGATGTATCAAGAGGCTTCTTCTTGGCCTTCATGATATTGGGCAGCGAAGCATAACGCGGCTCATTAAGGCGCAGATCAGCTGTCACAAGAGCAGGCAGCGATAGAGCAACAGTCTGCAGGCCCCCGTCAATTTCGCGAACCACTGTCGCCTTGCCGCCATCTATACTTAGCTCAGAGGCAAAAGTCGCCTGGCCGTACCCAGCCAGAGCGGCGAGCATTTGGCCTGTCTGGTTGTTATCACCATCAATAGCCTGCTTGCCCATAAGAATAATATCCGGAGACTCAGAGTCACATACGGCTTTCAGGCACTTGGCAATCGCCAGAGGCTCAAGCACATCATCAGTGCCCACCAAAATGGCGCGGTCAGCACCCAGGGCCAGTGCTGTGCGCAGCTGCTCCTGAGACTGCTGTGGCCCCACAGAGACGGCAACAATCTCGGTTGCAACGCCCTTCTCTTTGAGGCGCACGGCCTCTTCGACGGCGATTTCACAAAATGGGTTAATGGACATTTTGACATTAGCCAAATCGACGTCGGTATTGTCTGACTTGGGTCTAACCTTGACGTTGTAGTCCACAACGCGCTTTACGGCTACCAGTACTTTCATGGTCATCCTTTTTAGATTAGTGGTTAAATTACGTTAGCTTCTGCCACTCGGATAAGCTGGCGGCACGGTATTTTTGAGTGCCGCAGTTTGCCTAGAAAGCAGGTAAAAATCAAGCCGCTAAAATACTCAAATACGACTGCTCAGTCAGCCTGTATGACTTGTCTTACCTACAAATTATGGGTATCTATATTACCTATGGCTATGCCTAAATGAAGTGCGTAAACTACGCATAAGTCTCAGTCAAATAACCTTTGGAGAAAGAGTTTGGAACGCGAATTTATGGATTACGATGTGGTTATCGTCGGTGCAGGTCCCTCAGGTCTGGCGGCAGCCTGTCGTCTCAAACAGGTCAACCCGGACATCAGCGTCTGTGTTGTAGAGAAAGGCTCTGAAGTGGGGGCACATATTCTCTCCGGCGCTGTATTGGAGCCAACCGCTCTCGATGAGCTATTCCCCGAATGGAAAACTATGGGAGCTCCGGTAACCACAGCGGTCACCGATGACCATATCTTTGTAATGACCGGTGCCGAGAAACGCATAAAGGTTCCCGGGCTATTCGCTCCCAAGACCATGCACAACCATGGCAACTATATCATCAGCCTGGGCAAGCTCTGTCGCTGGCTGGCCGAGCAAGCAGAAAACCTTGGTGTTGAGGTATTCCCTGGCTTTGCGGCGGCCGAAGTGCTGTATGGCGAAAATAATGAAGTACTGGGTATTGCCACTGGCGATATGGGTGTGGGCCACAATGGTGAAAATAAAGACTCCTATATGCAGGGCATGGAACTGCGCGCCAAGTACACATTATTCTCCGAGGGATGTCGCGGTCATCTGGGCAAGCAGTTAATTGCTAAATACGCTCTGGATGCGGGCAAAGAACCTCAACATTACGGCATTGGTATTAAAGAATTATGGAAGGTTCCCGCTGAACAGCATAAACCCGGATTGGTGGTGCATAGCGCTGGCTGGCCTCTGAATGAGAGCAAGTCTCTGGGCGGAGGGTTTCTCTACCACCTCGAAGACAACCAGGTGGCTGTTGGATTAGTTACCAATCTGTCCTACACCAACCCCCATGTTAGCCCCTACGATGAGTTTCAGCGCTACAAACATCACCCTGAGATTAAACAGTACCTCGAAGGTGGTGAGCGTCTTACCTATGGTGCCCGTGCACTGTTAAAAGGTGGTCTGCAGTCGCAGCCCAAGATGTCTTTCCCCGGTGGCCTGCTGATCGGTGATGATGCTGGCACCCTGAACTTTGCCAAAATTAAAGGCAGTCACACCGCCATGAAATCAGGCATGTTGGCCGCTGAGACAGTAGCCACGGCACTGGCCGCCGATAAAAGCAATACTGATCTGGAAGAGTATGCAGCAGCCTATAAAGCCTCCTGGGCTTATAAAGAGCTGCATATACAGCGCAACTTTGGCCCGGCTCAGCACAGGTTTGGCAATATTATTGGTTCAGCCTACTCATTCATTGATATCAATATTTTCAACGGCATGTTGCCCTGGACCATGAGTGACAAGGTAGCTGATCATGACACATTAAAACCAGCCAGCGAATGCCCGAAAATTGATTATCCCAAATATGATGGTGTGCTGAGTTTCGACAAGGCTTCTTCCGTGTTTATGTCGAATACCAACCATGAAGAAGATCAGCCCTGTCACCTGGTGCTTGCAGATCCAGATATGCCAATTAGCAAAAACCTTGAGCTCTACGATGAACCCGCCCAGCGCTACTGCCCTGCCGGTGTTTATGAGGTTCTGGCCAATGAAGATGGCAGCCCCCGATTCCAGATCAATGCACAGAACTGCGTACACTGTAAAACCTGTGATATCAAAGAACCCAGTCAGAATATCAACTGGGTGGTGCCAGAGGGTGCCGGTGGTCCCAACTACCCGAATATGTAAATACTCTCAAGGGTAATAAAAAAGGCGGCATCTCTGCAGATGGCCGCCTTTTTTATATCTCAGATAAAATGTTTAGTCAGCCAATGAACCCAGCCTGTACTCCTGCCCCATGCTGGTGATAGATAGGTGGGTCTCGCCATTGTCGCCAACTACTTCATGGCCCCAGTCAATAAGCTGGTAGTAAACCGATCGGCCCAGCAGACCCCAAAGATTGTCCCTTACCCTAACCTGTGGAATGGGCGTATGTCCATCCTCTTCAGTATCAACTCTCAGTGGATGGTTGTCGCCGACCACAAATTGATCATCGGTGGATGTGCTGAGCACTATGGCCTGCTGAGAGTCGCGAATCTCCCTTGTCGCAGACACAATAAAGAATGGTGCCACATCTACTGCTATCTGCCATTTTTCGACGGGCGTTAGCAAAAAATAACTCTCGCCCTCGCGCCTTAGAATTCGTGAAAACAGCTTAACCAGAGGCTGACGCTTAATCTCTCCTCCTTCATGAATCCAGCGTCCTTCTCGGTCGATGCGCATATCCATAACGCCAGATAGCTGAGGATTCCAGAGGTGTACCGGAGGCAAGCTTTCAGCAGATTCTGCTTGTTGCTGCAACAGATCGGCAAATAAATCCTCCAGACTGGAGGCTTGAGATGGGGTCATTTCTTGGGCTTAGCTTTGGTATTTGGCACTGTGCCTGTCTTGGCTTTCTTATCGGGGCTGCGATACTGGCCACGGTTACCCATGGTTACCCCAATATTAGTAATAAAGTCCATCAGCTCTTTGGTATCAGTGCGATAATTCCAGCTGGCATTAAAACACAGCTCAACAGCTCCCTGAGCCAGTGCCCAACAGGCTAAATAGTGAAAATGGGGAGGTACATCTTCCAGAATCCCCTCGCCAATCAGGCCATTCATCAACTCACTCAAGGACTCCTCATTAGAGCGTCTGGTTCTGTGGAGTTCATTGATCTGATCTGCAATATCAGGAGAATCGATCAGTCGTGCCTCGAGCTGCTGTACCAGCCTATCAAGTTCAGGCCGCTCCAGCCGCGCCTCAAAATAACCCTTGGCGGCCGCACCGGGATCCCCCTCTTCTGCCTTGACAATACCAGCGGCCAGACAGTTGGTTATATTGCGCTCATAATCGAGCATAATACGCGCGAGGATTTCATTTTTGGTCAGGAAGTGCTTGTACACTGTGCCCTTGCCTATGCCGGCCACAGCTGCAATTTTAGATACGGTGACTGAGTCGATACTCTGTTTTAAAAACAGCTCCAGGGCGGCATCAATGATTTTCTGCTCGCGGGCGAGAAACAGTTTCTTTTTCTCGCGAATTCGATCAGCACTGGAGGTTTTATTGCTCATAATACAGGCATCAATTCCTTATTTATTAACAACTATAAATCTATATCTCGATTGCTAGCGCGGACAAATTCCTGTTTTAGCGCTGCAAAGGTCTGCACTGCTGGAAATTGGGGAAACTCATCGATCACATTCTGCGGTGCATGGAACAGAATTCCAGCATCAGCCTCCGCCAACATAGTAGTATCGTTATACGAATCACCAGCCGCTATAGTTCTGTAGTATAGACTTTTAAAAGCAACAATGGCCTGACGTTTTGGATTTGCCTGGCGCAAACTGTAATTAGTAACAGTGCCATTGGCATCGGACTCTAACCTGTGGCACAGCAGGGTGGGATAGCCCAACTGCTTCATCAGCGGGCTGGCGAATTCATAAAAAGTGTCAGATAGAATAACGACCTGAAAGCGCTCCCGCAGCCAATCGATAAATTCAACAGCTCCGTCGAGAGGCTTTAGAGTGGCTATAACCTCTTGAATTTCGTTCATACCCAGACCCTGCTCACGCAGTAAATCCAGTCGATAATTCATCAGCACATCATAGTCAGGCTCATCTCTGGTAGTCTTTTTTAACGCCTGTATACCAGTCTTTTCGGCGAAGGCAATCCAAATTTCGGGGACCAATACGCCCTCCAGATCCAAGCATGCAATTTCCACAGTTTTCCCTCAAAAAAAGATTAAGCTGCACTCTACTTAAATTCCACAGCGTCCGCAATTGAAGCAATTAGTTATAAGTCTATAGCCGCTAATTCTTTTTACCTATTTAGCACTTTTGCTATAGTCGCGCCCTCAGTGCCACGCAGCTATAAGCCGTTGGCAATACCCGCTTATCACCAACATCTAAAGAGATCCATTAATGAGCAACACTGCAGCCATCGACCTAACCGATATCGATACTGAACTGTCCCAAAAGTCCCCTCAGGAAATTTTGCGCTACGCCCTGGAGAGTCATGATAATATCGCCATTTCCTTCAGTGGTGCCGAGGATGTGGTGCTGATTGAAATGGCTCACAAGATTCGGCCTGATATTCAGGTTTTTTCTCTGGACACAGGTCGCCTGCATGGGGAGACCTACAGATTTATAGATGCCGTTCGCAACCATTATGGAATCCAGATTGATGTGGTTATGCCAGAATCAGCGCCAGTTGAGGCTCTGGTAAAGGAAAAGGGTCTGTTTAGTTTCTATCAGGACGACCACAAGGAATGCTGCGGTATACGTAAAATTGCCCCCCTGCGGAAAAAACTACTCAGTGTGGATGCCTGGATCACCGGTCAGCGCAAGGATCAAAGCCCAGGTACCAGAGCCGCGGTACCGGTTATTCAGGATGATAAAGCCTTTGCTCGCCCCAATGACCAGCTGACCAAGTACAACCCTCTAGCCAACTGGACCTCACAGCAGGTTTGGGACTATATCCGTGCCTTCGAGGTTCCCTACAATGAACTCCATGATCGCGGCTTCGTCAGCATTGGCTGTGAACCCTGCACCCGCCCGACTGGGCCAGGCCAGCACGAGCGCGAAGGTCGCTGGTGGTGGGAAGAAGCCACCAAAAAGGAATGTGGCCTACATGCGGTCAATATAGATCAGTAGACCGGCAACTCCATATCATCAAAAAAGCTCTCCTGAGCTTCCTTGGTAGGCAGAGCCATGGCTCTGTCTACAGTATCCCGGGTTAAATGGGGTGCAAATGTACTGATAAAATCATACATATAGCCCCTTAAATAGGTGCCTTTACGAAAACCTATACTGGTCACGCTGGAATCGAACAGGTGCCCTGCCTCTATGGCTACCAGATCAGTATCCACCTTCGGGTCATAGGCCATATGGGCCACAATCCCTATTCCCAGTCCCAGACGCACATAGGTTTTAATCACATCTGCATCTGTAGCTGTAAAAACCACCTTGGGTGTAAGATTTTTTTCCTTAAAGGCATCATCCAGCTTTGAGCGCCCCGTAAAACCAAATACATAGGTGACTATCTGGTGCTCCGCTACCTGCTCGAGGGTCAGATTAGAACAGCCGGCCAGCGGGTGATCTCGCGGCACCAAAACACAGCGATTCCAACGGTAACAGGGCATCATTAGCAGGTCGGAAAATAGATCCAGGGCCTCAGTAGCGATAGCAAAATCCACGGTGCCATCCGCCGCCTTCTCAGAAATCTGTATCGGGGTTCCCTGGTGCATATGCAGCGATACCTGGGGATATTTGCTAATAAACCCCTGAATCACCGGCGGCAGAGCATATCGGGCCTGGGTGTGCGTTGTGGCAATGGAAAGGCTGCCAGAATGAGGGCTGTTGTGCTCCTGGGACAGCTGTTTAATACTCTCGACCTGACCCAGAATCTCCCCTGCTATTTTAAGTATCTGCTCTCCGGCCGGAGTAACCCTGGTGAGATGCTTGCCACTGCGAGAAAAAATTTCGACACCCAGCTCATCTTCAAGCAGGCGAATCTGCTTGCTGATACCGGGCTGAGAGGTGTATAGACTTGCTGCTGTAGCAGAGACATTAAGATCATGGTGGGCCACTTCCCATACATAGCGGAGCTGTTGCAACTTCATGTTGTGCCTCTCTGGGTGTTATCTAGCTGTTGTAAATCCAATTAATACCCTGAATAAATCTAATATACCCTAAAGCTATAAAAATATACAAAACTATTCCTTCTTAGAATAGGGTTCAGTTGTTAGAGTGGCGGCTAACTGGCTCCCACATTAATTTCGGTCCCCCAATAATGGATATTATTTTTTATATTGCCGCAGGAGCGGCCGTTGGCCTTGCTATAGGCCTAACCGGTGTTGGTGGCGGCTCGTTAATGACTCCGCTGCTGATTATGTTTGGTTTTCCCTACAATGTAGCAATAGGTACAGACCTGCTCTATGCAGCCATTACCAAAGCCGGTGGCATGACGTCTCATGCCAGGCGCAAGACGGTTGAATGGCGCGTTGTCGGGTTTCTGGCGGCTGGCAGCCTGCCCGCCTCAATGGTCACAGCCCTTACTCTCAACTCAGTGTTTACCGACTCCTCAGAATATCAGGCCATACTCACCAGAAGCCTTGGGGTAATGCTGGTGCTCACCGCCGGCGTGATTCTGTTAAACGGCCGACTGCGCCAGTCTGCAGCAGTCAGTCCCAGCAGCGCCGGGGAGTTTATTCGTCGCCATAATGATGGCGTCGTTTTCTTGGCAGGTGTCTTTTTGGGTATTTTTGTCACCCTGTCATCAGTGGGAGCTGGCGCTTTTTGCGCCGCCATACTAATGGTGCTCTACCCTCGGTTACCGGCCCTGCATATTATTGGCACTGATATCTCCCACGCCGTACCACTGACATTGATCGCAGGGTTGGGCCATTACTTTCTACTGGGTAATGTCGACTTTATGCTGCTGGGTTGTCTGCTGATCGGCTCGCTGCCAGCAATTCATCTGGGCACCGCTCTGGCATCAAGGATACCAGGGAACCTGTTGCAGACTGCTATAGCCACAGTGCTGCTGGGCATGGGAATTAAGTTTGCTGTTTTTTAGACTGCCTATGGAGTCAAAAGAGACTAGGGACTAAACAGCCCGGAGCCAAATCGACCTACAAACATGGCAAATAGAAACAGATAAAACAGATAGTAAAGCAGCGAGTGACTACTGCCCTTTTGCTGTTGTTTGCTGGCGCTATCGGCCTGGTCACGAAGATCGCGCCGCTCGATTTCAATCTCCAGAAAGTGGCGCTCTTCGCCCACTGGCTTGTTGCTATAGCGCTTAATGATCTGAGCATCCGACAGAGTTTGCAGCTTCCTTGATCTAACCAGACGGCTATTATCCAAGGCTAGCTGCGATCCTGCTTGGTCTCATTGGCAACACCATGGGGCACATGACCAGTGGCTACATATTCGCTGGCAGAGCTGCAGTGATCCTGCTGGTCGTCAAAAAATACATCGGCGCCAAAAGAGTTTAAGAAGTCACCTTTGCTCAGGCCGCCCAAAAATAGACTCTCATCAATTCGAATACCCCAGTCTCTCAGGGTTCGCACTACTCTCTCATGAGCAGGTGCCGCTCTGGCGGTTACCAGCGCCGTGCGAATAGGACATTCGCCAGGGGGGAATTCAGCCTGCAGTCCATGCAGCGACTGCAAAAAACCTTTAAAGGGGCCGGCATCCATGGGTTTGTGAGCCGACGCTTTTTCGTTAGCCGTAAAGGCATCCAGCCCCTGTTCCTTAAAGATTCTCTCCGAGGCATCAGAAAACAGCACCGCATCACCATCAAAGGCAAACCTGAGCTCCTCTGATGCACTGGGGCCACTCTGGGATGGCAGCAAGGTGGCTGCCGCCATGCCGCTATCCAGTGCGCTGCGCACATCCTCAGCATGGGTTGACAGGAAAAGATCACAGCCAAAGGCAGAGACATATCTATAGGGGCTATTGCCACCAGAGAATGCCGCCCGAGAGATATTCAGCCCATGATGGGCTATAGAGTTAAACACTCGCAGTCCTGTATCCGCAGAATTTCGCGACAGCAGAACAATTTCGACTCTGGGCTCACCGCCCAGTTTTTCATTGATGCGCAGTAGTTTAGCCGCCAGAGGAAAAGCCTCGCCGGGCTCGAGAATATCATCCTCGTGCTCACGCTGGTATAGAGCATAGGCAGCTACACCCTCATTTTCATAGATGCTGTGGCTCTCGCGCATATCAAATAAGGCGGTAGATGATATGGCAATAACTAACTTTGGCCCTGGTGATTGGGACATTTTCCTCTCTGCCTAAAAGACTCTATTGATTTTCATGTAACAGCTTTGCCTCATCTGCAAAATACTCCTGAGTGAGCTTAAATACCACTGGTGAGAGGAAAATAAGCGCAATCAAATTGGGAATAGCCATTAAACCATTAAGGGCATCGGTCATTTTCCACACCAGTTCCAAGCTCATCTGGGTACCTACAAAGATACCAATAACCCAGAGTATTCGGAATGGAGTAATAATCTTTGGCCCAAGCAGAAACTCGGCACATCGCTCACCGTAGTAGCTCCATCCAAGCATGGTAGTAAAGGCAAACAGAGCTACACAGATCGACAGCAGTAAATCGCCAAAGGGCAAGGCACTGGTAAAGGCCGCCAATGTCATGGCCGCACCCTGGGGTTCTCCATTCCAGACGCCGGTGACAATCAACACTAGACCGGTCATGGTACAGATCACCAATGTGTCAATAAAAGTACCGAGCATGGCAATAGTGCCCTGGCGCACAGGGCTATTGGTCTCTGCCGCCGCATGGGCAATAGGTGCCGAACCCAAACCCGCTTCATTGGAAAAAATACCCCGGGCAATACCCATGCGCAGTGCCAGCATAATTGTGGCCCCGGCAAAACCTCCCGAGGCTGCAGCGCCGTTAAATGCACTATCGACCACCAGAGCTACCGCGGCAGGAATAGCCGTAAAGTGACTAATAAGGATCACCAGAGTAGCGGAGATATACAGCAGCGCCATAAATGGAACCAGCTTACCCGCCACCACGGCAATACGCTTAATGCCCCCCAACAGCACAGTGCCCACCAAAACCGCCATCACCAATCCGCTGACCATAGTTGGCACTGAAAAATTGGTTTCCAGCACCTGGGATACCGCATTGGATTGCACCGTATTGGCCAATCCAAAACCCGCTAGAGAGCCAAATAGAGCAAAAGCCATACCCAGCCATTTCCAGTTGCCGCCAAGACCATTTTTTATGTAGTACATGGGCCCGCCAACTTTGCGCCCCAACTCATCGGTCTCTCGATAATTCACCGCCAGCACAGCCTCGGCATATTTAGTGGCCATTCCCACAAAGGCGGCACACCACATCCAGAACAGTGCACCTGGGCCACCAAGGCCAATGGCAGTGGCTACGCCAGCAATATTACCCATACCAATGGTGGACGACAGCGAGGTCATCAGAGCATTGAATGGCGTGATCTCCCCTTCACCGCTGCTTTCGCGCCCTTTGAATAGCTGGCGAAATGCGTAGGGAATATGGCTGATCGTCATGCCCCTCAGGCCAATGGTCAGATAAATACCTGTGCCAAGCAGCAGGGTCAGCATCACTGGACCCCAGACAAAACCATTTACCGTATCCACTATTTGTTCAAACATAGCTGCCCCTTATTATTTTAGTAATTGAGCTTTTGTTGCTGGGCAAACAGCCCAAAAAGCCCACCAGTGTGGACAAACACAATATCAGAGGCGCCGGCATAGCGTCCCTTGCGAATCTCTTCAACCATGCCATAAAAGGCTTTTCCAGTGTAGACCGGGTCTAAAATTACCCCCTCTAGAGAGGCTAACTGCTTGATGGAAGCGAAGATCTCCGGGCCGGCCTGGCCATAATCTGGGCCTATATAATTGTCCTCGGTCACAATGGATAGCGCACTGATATCTACAGCCATTGAACTCTGTTCTGACCAGTGCAAAATATCCTCGGTCACCTTGTGTTTAAAATATGCGTTGTTATCACAGACAGCATAGCCTTCCACCTGTGTATCCATACCCAGCAGGTTGCAGCCCAGGGTTAGACCAGCCTGGGTGCCGCCAGACCCTGTGGCATGAATAATATAACTGGGAGAAATACCCTGCTGCTGGAAATCCTGCTGCAGCTCCTGAGCTGCAGCTATATAGCCCCAGAGTCCTGTTCCATTGCTGCCTCCGGTGGGAATGCTATAGGCCTTGGAGCCCTGCTCGGTATAATGCTGCTGCCAATGGGCGAACAGCAAATCAAGCTTTCTAAACTCCTGTGGACTGTAATGGGAAATACGGGCATCCACCAGCTGATCAATCAATAAGTTGCCCACTGGCTGGGGCTCGATATCGGATCGCAATAGCAGATGCACCTTGAAGCCCAGCTGAGTGCCAAGCACTGCAGTGGCGCGACAGTGGTTCGACTGGACTCCACCTGAGGTAATCAGGGTATCGCAACCCTGAGCTCTGGCCTCGGCCAGCAGAAACTCAAGCTTACGCACCTTATTGCCTGAGGTCAGGCTGCCGGTCTGGTCATCGCGCTTGATCCACAGCTGCGGGCACTCTGCGCCCTCAGAGCGCAGCATTTCAGTGAGACGATCCAACCGATAAAACGGGGTTGGTATCTGAGCCAGGTTAAGTCTATCTGGGTAGGAAATCATGATAATCAGGCCACCTTTGTGGCCCCAATTCGGCCATGGTATCAGACCGGTTAGATTGCCTTAATAGTACCCTTTGGCAGTACTGCATGAACTGCAGACTTCTGGAATTTCAGCTCCAGGCTGTTGCTGACCTCAAGCACCACATAGTCGCCTTCAAGCTTGGTAATCTTGCCTAGCATACCGCTGGTCATAACTACTTCATCGCCCTTACCAAGAGCCTCTACCAGATTGGCGTGCTCTTTCTGACGCTTGCGCTGAGGTCGAATTATCAAAAAGTACATAAACAGGAACAGACCACCAAACATAACCAGGGTAACCATGGGGTTAGCTTCCTGGGCTCCAGCAGACTGGGCGTAGGCACTTGAAATAAAAAACATCTATAGGTTTCCTTTAACGGGATTAAATTAAAATAAATCAGTCTTAACTAAGGTTTTCTTTCACCCAAATAAGGGTATCTTCGTGGTGAGTTTTGGTTTTTACCTTTTCCATCACATAGGCAATACGACCGTCCTTGCCGATAATGAAGGTGGAGCGCAGCACACCCATAAATTCACGGCCCATAAATTTCTTCATGTCCCAGGCGCCATACTTTTCAGTCACTGCATGGTCTTCATCAGAGAGCAGCGTGAAGTTAAGCTCTTGCTTGTCTTCAAATTTAACCAATCGATGGACAGAGTCCGGGCTGACAGCTAATACCACCGTGTCTAGGGCATCAAACTCGGCTTTGGTGTCACGAATACCACAGGCCTGGACGGTACAGCCAGGAGTCATAGCCTTAGGGTAGAAATACAGAACCACATTTTTAATATCTCGAAACTGTTTAAGACTGACCCTGTTGCCTCTTTGATCTAAAAGCGTAAAGGCCGGAGCGACTTTCCCGACTTGAGCAAATGCCACTAATTTCTCCTTAAAACAGTTTGGTTGATGAGGCCGGCTACTTTAGCAAATTTTTCCAGAGCACTGCCAATGAAACGATAGTTTATTTTTCTAAGAGTATAAAAACAGACCAAAAAAAAGACCGCCCAGAGAGACTGGACAGTCTTTTTTGAAACAGTGCTCTAAATTTTAGGGTAGCAAATGCTGCACTGCATCTCTCTCTTCGGTCAGCTCTGTCTCAGTTGCCTGCATCTTGCCACGGGAAAAATCATTGATTTCCAGACCCTGAACAATTTCCCAGTCGCCATCTTTGCAGACACAGGGGAAGGAGTAGATTAGACCCTCAGCAATGCCATAACTGCCGTCGCTATAGACGCCCATACTTACCCAGCCGCCCTCAGCTGTGCCCAGAGCCCAGCTGCGCATATGAGCAATAGCTGCATTGGCGGCAGAGGCTGCACTGGAGGCGCCACGGGCGTTAATAATAGCTGCGCCGCGCTGCTGTACTGTGGGAATAAAGTCATCTTCGTACCAGCTCTGGTCAACCATATCGATGGCTGCTTGACCATTAACCTTAGTCTCGTGGAGATCTGGGTACTGAGTGGCTGAATGATTGCCCCAGATTGTCATATGGGTCACATCATTGATCGTGGTGCCGGTTTTATTGGCAATCTGACTCATGGCACGATTGTGGTCGAGGCGCGTCATAGCAGTAAACTGTCGAGGGTTGATATCCGGCGCATTGCGCTGGGCAATCAGTGAATTGGTATTTGCAGGGTTGCCAACTACCAGTACTTTAATATCTTTAGAGGCATTGTCATTCAGTGCTTTGCCCTGAGCTGAGAAAATTGCCGCATTGGCTTCCAGCAGATCCTTGCGCTCCATACCCGGGCCGCGGGGACGGGCACCAACCAACAGCGCATAGTCGGAGTCTTTAAAGGCAACAGCCGCATCATCAGTGCAGACCATACCTGCCAGTAGCGGGAAGGCACAGTCTTCCAATTCCATAGCCACACCTTTGAGTGCTCCAAGAGCAGGTGTAATTTCCAGCATCTGCAAAATAACAGGCTGATTGGGGCCAAGCATTTCGCCGGCGGCGATTCGGAACAGAAGGGAATAACTAATTTGCCCTGCTGCACCTGTAACAGTAACGCGAACGGGTGAAGTCACAGTTTGTCTCCGTAAATCTAATCGATGGTTGTGGAATTCTGGCCTGTAGCTCCCAGAAAGGCTGCCATTATAGTGCCACAACAAAAAAATGCATCTCTGTCGGACGTTAATAGCCCCTCAGAAGGCCTATAGAGTTTATTTGCTAAACGAATATCACCGCTGTATGTCAGCCATTCAGCCGCTGGTAAGTCGACTGCATCTGGCTGTACAGATCATCCTTAAAAGTGGCAGCAGCTGTATCCAGCTGAGCAACAATTTCCACCAGATGTTCATTGTCCTCTTTGCCGCCCCACTGTTTGTGGTAACTACCATCCTGATAGCCGTTGTCCTGGCGAAAGAAATTCAACACATTTTTGCCCACATAGCCAACATAGAGAGTCTCAAAATCCATCTTGATGCCATCCATCAGGCGCGCAAAGCCGGCGATATCAAATTCTTTAGTCATCAGTGTCTGGGCAGTAAACTCCTCGAGATCGATGGCGAAGTCATCACTGCCCTGCTGGCCGTCAAAGTCTTTAATAACCCGATTACTAATCGTCTCTACAGAGTCCCCTGACAGTAGCAGCAAGCTGAGGCCAAAATGCCAGATATCGACTAACTCAAGGGCAATTTGATCTACATCCGGGGTCTGTTTTTTCCACCATTTCCAACCGTAATGATCCAGCAGCTCTGCACACTCAACCCAGATGGCCCGGTACCATTCAAAATCCTGGTCGCGCCATTCGGCATGGACCTTGGTATTCATATCACCCTGCAATTCAAGCATGGTTGCTAGCTGTTGTTTCATAGTTATTCCTTATGCGCGGACAAACCCGTTGGCCATTTTTTCATGGCCGATGCTGGTATTGGGGCCATGCCCTGTCACCACCACGGCCTCGTCGTCGAGACTGTAAATTCGTTCTTTGATAGAGCTGATAATCTGATCAAAATTGCCGCCGGGTAAATCAGTTCGACCTATACTGCCCTGAAACAAGGTGTCTCCGGCGATCAGGGTTTTATACTCTTCAAAATAAAAGCTGATAGAACCAGGTGTATGACCTGGAGTGTGGATAGCTACGCCACCGCAGCAGCCCAGATCCTGATCATCCTGTAGATAGTGATCCGGATCGGGGAGCTTCACTGGAGGCACACCAAATCGTGCACACTGCTCTTCCACTATATCCCAGAGGAATTGATCATCTTTATGCAGATAGATGGGTGCACCAGTGGCATTTTTAATTTCGCCAGCGGCGAGAATATGGTCGAGATGGGCATGGGTATGAATAATTGCCACTGCTTTTAAGTTGAGCTCGGCAAGCAGCGCCAGTATCTGGTCTGCATTACCACCTGGATCAATAACCAGCGCTCGCCCAGAGAGGCGATCCCCAATCACAGAACAGTTGCAGCCCAGGGGACCAACTGGAAAAGTGCGAATAATAAACTGTGATTCAGTGGTGGTTAGTTCGGACATAGGTGGTTCTCGATAGGATTCTTTACAGGACTGGTATTCTAAACAATCGGTGAAAATTTTGCGTGGTAATTTCAGCTAATTGCTCGAGACTGATACCTTTTAAATCAGCGACAGTTTCGGCGACTTCGCGAACATATTGGGGCTCATTCTGTTTGCCCCTATGGGGCACGGGCGCCAGCCAGGGAGAGTCTGTCTCGACCAAAATGCGCTCCACAGGCACGCGACGCACCACCTCTCTAAGTTCCTCGGCACTTTTAAAAGTAACAATGCCGGAGAAGGATATATAAAAGCCAAGCTCAAGAGCCGCCTCGGCCATCTCCCAGGTCTCGGTAAAGCAATGCATTACCCCGCCGGCCTCTAGAGGATATTGCCGCAGCAGCTCAATGGTTTCCTCGCGGGCATCTCTGGTGTGAATAATAATAGGTTTGCCTGTCTGCTGGCTGGCTTGCAAATGGCTTATAAAGCTATCCCTCTGCCACTGATGGCTGTCGGCACTGTAAAAATTATCCAGCCCGGTCTCACCTATGGCCACTACTCTGGGAGCTCTGGCCAGGGCAACCAGTTGCTCCACCTCTGGCACCGGCTGGTCAACTTTTTGCAGGGGATGCACACCCACCGACGAATAGATATTGCTGTGTCGCTCTGTAAGCTCAACCAGAGAGGCAGATGTGGCAAGGTCTACAGCCACACTGAGAAATTGCGTAATCCCGCGGGAGCGCGCATCGGCTAATACGCCATCGAGGCCAGCTTCCCGATCTGTTAAATCCAAATGATCGAGGTGGCAATGAGAATCTACCAACATAGGTTATTTTAGTTCAGGTTATTATAATTCAGGTTAATTGGTTTAAGTTACATGGTCAAAGTAGGATGCTGTGCATGCACTGTACCAGTTAGGGCCTGTTCAATCTGTATTTTAAGCTCTGCCTGCTCTTCCGTAAACTGCACGCCCACTCCTTCCTTTTGCGAGCTACCAGATCCCTGATGAGCCACCCAGACAATCTTGCCTGTCATAGGTATGGGGTCAGAGTGCAGATAAATACTTAATAAAAAGAACAGTTCATCACCCAGCTCGTGATTTCTCTTGGTCGGGACAAACAGTGCGCCGCCCTGCACAAAAGACATATAGTGTTCATAGAGCTCCCGCTCATCCTTAATTTCCAGAGCCAAAATGCCACTTTTACCGCCGCTAAACCCGCTTCCTTTTGCCATACTGAATACCCTTCCCTGTAAAATAACTGCCAGACAGCCAAGACAAGTATCTTCTGTACCAGCATTTAAAACCGCCTGGGTGCCTATTAACAGATTAGCACATAGCCAACCAATCACCCGCCTCTGCGACGAAATACCTGAAGCCAGTCCATAAACAGCTCTTCCCACAGTAGCTGGGGATTGATATTGGAGCCGGACAACACCCAGCTGCGAGCTGTGCGCAACTTATCGGAAAAGTCGAATAGAGCGGGGTTTGGGCTATTCTGCAACTCACCAGTTGCCAGCCTGTGCAAATAATTCATAAACCAGTCCAGCAACTGGTCGCTGTTTTGCCTGTGACACTGCTGAGCAGCATCCACGGGCGACAGATCACCTCTGCGCACCTGTTCAACGGTTCCCTCAAATGCCTGTCGTTGCTGCAGGCTATCGCCCTGCATATAGTCCAGGGCCAGCAGTGGCCTGCCGCCAGCTATGTCCAATGTCTGCTCAGCCAGCTGCGCGTCACCACTGACCTCTGCCAACCAGCGGCTCGCCTGAGCCTGGTCTGGCAACGGTAAACTCTGCACCTGACAGCGGCTGCGAATGGTGGCAGAGACTAAACTGGGGCGGTATGAGAGCAGGATTAACAGGGTTTTTCCCTGGGGCTCTTCGAGACTCTTTAGCAGGGCATTAGAGGCGTTGATATTCATGGTCTCGGCTGGCGATATCAGGGCCACCTTCCAGCCGCCCTGCTGGGCAGTCTTGCTTAGCCGGGCCATAAGATCGCGCACCTGATCAATAAGAATAGCTTTGCCTTCCTCTGCCGGCTCAAGTGTCGAAAGGTCTGGATGGTTGCCCGCCATGATTAGCTGGCAGCCTTTACAGGAGCCACAGGCATATTTACTCAACTCTGCAGTGCACAGCAAACGCTGAGCCAGAGCTGCGGCTATGCGCTCAACACCAATACCAGTGGCGCCAGTCAGCATCATGGCATGGGGCAGCCGGTTCTGATCAAGACGCGAGATAAACGTCTGCCACAGCGACTCTTGCCAGGGCAGAGGCAGCGCCAGAGGAACCGACTGTTGAGGCTCTTGCTCTGCCATTAACCGGATTCCTCCGAGGAGTACCAGAAGGCCTCAAGGGCAATACTCAGCTCCCTCTGCACTTCGTCCAGCGGCTGAGAGGCATCGATAACCACGCAGCGATCAGGGTGCTGGTCCGCTATCTGCAAATAACCGTTGCGGACACGGTCGAAAAACTCGGTTTTTTCCTGCTCAAAGCGATCCGGGGCACTGCGCTCGCTGGCGCGCTTAAGACCCACTTCCACAGGGATATCCAGAATCAGAGTAAGGTCTGGTCGCAGGCTACCCTGCACAATAAGCTCAAGCTCTGAAATAAGGCTGGTGCCCATACCTCGGCCCGCACCCTGATAGGCATAGGTTGCATCGGTAAACCGGTCACAGAGCACCCAGGCGCCCTCCTCCAGTGCCGGCTCAATAACTTGATTGAGGTGCTGAGCGCGGCCGGCAAACATAAGCAATAATTCCGCGGTATCACAGACCAGCTCTTCGCGGGGCGCCAACAGTAGTTCTCTAATCTGTTCCGCCAGCGGCGTGCCACCGGGCTCGCGGGTGCAGAGGTAGGCCAGCTGCTTTGAATGCAGCCAGCTCTGGATAAACTGAATATTGGTGGTTTTGCCAACCCCCTCAGTACCCTCAATGGTGATAAATTTTCCGCGCATTTAAAGTCCGTTGATTCTAGTTTGGCTGAGGTGCAGATTGATAGTTCTGCGCCCGCTGCTTAATTTGGTACTGACGCACCGCCCTGAGGTGCTCTTCCAATGTATCCGAAAAATAATGGCCACCATCACCCCGCGCCACAAAGTATAGGCTAGACCCGGGCAGTGGGTGTAATGCAGCATAGATCGCCGCCGCACTGGGCATAGCAATAGGTGTGGGTGGTAGCCCCTTAATCATATAGGTGTTATAGGGCGTACGCTGCTTTAAATGCACCCTGCGGATATTGCCTTGATAGTCGCTCCCCATGCCATAGATCACCGTGGGATCTGTCTGCAGGCGCATTCTCTTTTGCAGCCGTCGCACAAACACTCCGGCAATCTCTTCCCGCTCTGAGGCAAGACCGGTCTCTTTCTCAATAATCGACGCCATAATCAGCGCCTCATAGGGGGATTTGTAGGGCAGATCTGGCTCCCGAGCTTGCCAGGCCTCATCGAGAACCACACGCATCTGGCGATGGGCCTGGCGCAATATATCGGCGGCAGAATCTGCATCGCTGTAACTGTAGGTGTCCGGAAAAAACCAGCCCTCTGGGTGAGCCAATTCAATATCAGCATCTGCCAGCAGCTGGTCTGCAGTTAGCTCCGCTATTGAGTCGAACTGGGGCACTTTTTGCAGCTGCGCCAGCCATTGCTTAAATGACCAGCCCTCGGGGAAGGTGATCTGATACTGGACAACCTCACCGCGATTAAATTTGTCCAACAGGGATTTGGCATTATCCCCTGACTCAATCCAGTAGCTGCCAGCCTGAATAGCTGCTCGTCCCGAAAATTTAGCGTACCTGGCCATTAGCTTAGGTCGCGACAGAATCCCCGCACTGTGCAGCTGCCGAGCTACCTGGCTGAGGTTGCTGCCTTTTTTGACCCTCCACAGGCGCTTTGCCTGCTCTGATTCCTCTGCAAGAATAACCGGCTGCTCCATATGGTACTGGACATAGACATAGAGACCAGCGCCAGCGACGGACAGCAGCAGAAGGAAGATAATTAACAGGCGCAACAGAGAGCGATTCATAGATAGCAAGAATACTGCTGTGCGAGAGCAGATTGAAGCATTTTTGTCTGCTCGCCTATAAGTTTACTGACCATAGCATCAGAACCTGACTCGCCTATCTGTGTTACCGGAACAATTCCCCTGAGTGAATTACAGACAAATATTTCACTGGCTTGCTCTAACTGACTCAGGGAGAGAGTTTTGACAGATACAGGTATGGTTAAAGCTGGGAATATCTCTGCACTGAGCAGCATTCGCATAACACCGGCCACACCGGCATTATTGATGGCTGGGGTTATCCAGCCATGCGCTGTGCGAGCAAATAGATTAGCCGCCGTAGTCTCTATCACATTGTTATCAGCGGCCAGCATCAGACCATCGGCATAGTCAGTATTGCTCCATTCGCGGCGTGCCATTACCTGATCCAGCCTGTTGAGATGTTTTATGCCGGCCAGTGGGGGATTTAAGGGCAGTCGGTAGCTACAGCGCCACAGCTTTATGCCCTGCTGTCTATGCAGTCGCGCCTGATCCTCATCGAATTCAGCGTACTGACAGATAACCAGTGGAGAAATAGATGGCGGGCTCTGATAACCTCTCCCACCGCTACCTGCGGTTACCTGAACCCTGACTACTCCCTGGTCAAGCCCTGCCGCTGCCAGATCGGCCTGAAAAGCAGTGAGATAAGTATTGATAAGGGATGAATCCAACTCAATACCCAGAACCATTGCATCTGCGCACAGACGCTGCATATGACGCTGTTTAAGGGGTAGTTGGCCGCTGTGGTAACAGATGGACTCAAACAGACCATGGCCGTAGGCCAGGCCGCGATCACCAGGCCCGACTGCGGCATCACCAGAGGTCCCAACAAACTCGCCATTAATACTGTGATAGACCATGCTGTGCTGCCTGAACTCGGTTTGAAGTGGGCCCCGTTATTCGGGAAACATTATAGGCTGCATTATGACAAAACTGACAGGCATAAAAAAACCGCCCCAAAAGGAGCGGCTCTTCGAATGCGAAACAATCAGCCGTTAGCGCTGATATAGGTAATTGCATCCTGAACTGTAGCAATCTTCTCGGCCTCTTCGTCGGGAATTTCAGCATCGAATTCCTCTTCGAGAGCCATAATCAGCTCGACGGTATCCAGTGAATCTGCGCCAAGATCTTCAACAAAAGACGAAGTCGTTTTTACATCTTCTTCCTTAACACCCAGCTGCTCTGCAACCATTTTAATAACGCGTTCTTCAATGTTGCTCATCGTATTTCCACTCCTATAGGGGATCTGATGTCTAACTTGATGACAAGCTCAAAAAGCTCACCGATCGATAATCCTTGATTTAGGGCGCGCATTTTACCTAACAATTCCCAAAATGCTAGTACCCTTTTAAAAAAAGGCACTTAAATCATTAAAATCAATGAGTTACGCCATATACATGCCACCATTAACATGAATAGTCTCGCCAGTAATATAGCCTGCAGCCTCAGAAGTTAGAAAACTAACCACAGCAGCGATCTCGTTGGGGGCACCCAGTCGCGCCAGAGGAATTTGCTTAAGCATAGCTTCTCTACTGGCTTCTGGAAGCTCCTTAGTCATATCGGTATCAATAAAACCTGGAGCCACACTGTTAACCGTAATGCTTCTGGAGCCCAGCTCTTTTGCCAGCGCTCTGGCAAAGCCCTCAACACCAGCCTTAGTTGCTGAATAGTTGCTCTGGCCGCCATTTCCCATCGAACCAACCACAGAACTGATATTGATAATCCGACCCCAGCGGGCTTTGGTCATAGCCCGCACACAGGCCTTGGACAGACGGAACACAGCATTGAGATTAGTATTTACAACATCCATCCACTCGTCGTCTTTCATTCGCATAAGTATATTGTCTTTCGTAATACCAGCGTTGTTGACCAATATAGTGGGCGCTGCAAACTCTTCAGCCATGGTCTGTAGCAGACTGTCCACAGAGCTGGCCTCAGTCACATTGAGCACCATGCCCCTGCCGCTAATATTCTGTTCCGCAAAACGCTGGGTAATTTTTTCAGCGCCAGCTTCTGTAGTGGCCGTGCCCACCACCGTAATTCCAGAGTGACCCAAGTCATCGGCAATAGCCGCGCCTATGCCACGACTTGCTCCGGTGACAAGCGCCACCTTTTGTTCAACGGTCATACTTTACTCCCAGAGGTAGTTAAATAGAGGTCAATGCGTTGTCGAGACTGGCAGGATCATCAGTCGAGAACGACTTGAGATCCCGATCAATGCGCTTGGTGAGACCATTGAGCACACGGCCCGGGCCACACTCGACAAAATGTTCTGCGCCTGATGCTTTTAACGCCAAAATGCAGTCCACCCAGAGAACTGGTTTATAGATCTGCTCAAGCATTAGCGACTTGATAGCATTTGCGTCCTGTTCAGGCTTGGCGGTGACATTATGCACCACTGGGACTGATGGACTGGAAAATATGGTGCTCTGAACCAATTCCGTCAGCTGCTCAGCTGCAGGTTGCATCAGAGAGGTATGGAATGGCGCACTGACTGGCAGAGCTAAGGCGCGCTTGGCACCCGCATCCTTACAGATAGCAATGGCCCGATCAACAGCCGCGGCTGAACCAGCAATAACCACCTGCCCCGGGGCATTAAAATTAACTGCGTCAACAGTGCCATTTTCGCGAGCAGAGTCACAGGCGGCAATAATAACCTCATGGCTCAGTCCTAGAATGGCCGCCATAGCGCCCTCGCCTGCAGGAACAGCCTGCTGCATATAGGCACCGCGAGCGCGGACAATTCTAACTGCATCGGCAAACTCCAGTGCCCCTGCGCATACCAGGGCAGACCATTCGCCAAGACTGTGACCGGCCATCTGTGCCGGGCCCGGGCCGCCTTTTTCATTCCATAGGCGCCAGATGGCGACACTACTAGCTAGCAGCATCGGCTGGGTGCGCTCAGTCAGATTTATATCCCCCTGCTCACCCTGCTGAATCATCTGCCAGAGATCATAATCCAGGGCATCTGAGGCTTCCTTAAAAGTAGCTTCAACCTCAGGGTTGAGGCTCGCCAGTTCTGCTAGCATGCCAATTTTTTGCGACCCCTGGCCGGGGAATACAAACGCTAAATTACTCTGTGTCATAGGTCCTCTAATTAGTTTCAGCGGTCTGATTGTTGTCGATCTTGCTCTGAAGTATAGGCGACAAAACCTCTGGCAGATTATGTTTAGCCGCATCGATAGCCACATCCAGAGCATGAGCAAAGGCAATTTTATCCGCCCCACCATGGCTTTTCACAGTCACACCATTTAGCCCCAGCAGGTAGGCGCCGTTATAAACGGCAGGGTCCAGCCGTGATTTTAGAGCGTTCATAGAGGTGCCTAACAATAGCGCCGCGAGGCGGTTTAGCCAGCTGCTGCGAAACAAATCCGAAAACATGCCATTGACCATGCGAGCTACACCCTCAGAAGCTTTGAGTGCCACATTGCCACTAAAGCCATCACAGACAACTACCTGTGCATGGCCCTGAAATAATCCATCGCCTTCGACATAGCCGCAGTAATTGACCAGTGGCTCTGCTTCTAGCAAGCCTGCGGTTTTTTTAATGACGCTATTACCTTTGCTGGCCTCTTCACCCACGTTAAGCAGGCATACTCTGGGCTTGGAAATACCCTCTAATTCACGGGTAACCAGCGAGCCAAGCACAGCAAACTGAGACAGCTGGGCCGGGGAACAGTCCAGATTGGCTCCCAGATCAAGAATGTAAGAGCGACCCTCCCTGGTTGGGAAGGTAGCGCAGATAGCAGGCCTTGAGATGCCAGGTAAGGTTTTCAAGATAACCAGCGCCAGAGCCATAAGGGGCCCGGTATGTCCCGCACTGATACAGGCATGGGCATCCCCATCGGCAACCGCCTTTAGCGCCAGCCCCATAGAGGAGTCTTGCCTGCTGCGAATAATGGTGGAGGCACTGTCATCGTCGCCAATAACAGAGTTGCTGTAACAGGTTTGAATCCGAGAGAGAACATCTGCGGCAGAACAATCTTTCAACGCCTTATCCAGCGTTCGCTGCTCGCCAAGAACCAGCGCAGAGACACCAGGGTGTTTACGGAGCGACTTTACAAGCGCGGGTACTATAACGCGAGGACCAAAATCCCCGCCCATAGCATCTACGGCAATTCTGAGCGAATTTGCCAAGACAGATCAATCAGTTAGTCGGCGCTGGTCTCAATGACTTTGCGGCCGCGGTAGAAACCGTCTGCAGTCACATGGTGACGCAGGTGCTTTTCTCCGCTCACTGAATCCACAGAAACAGTTGCTGCGGTCAATGCATCGTGAGAGCGACGCATGCCTCGTTTAGATCGGGTTTTGCGACTTTTTTGAACAGCCATAGGAACTCCTAAGCAAAAATTAAGCGCAGCTGCTTATTTCTTCAACTGCAGTAAAACATTAAATGGGTTGTCCGAAGCAACCTCATCACCTGTGGCCTCTACCTCTTTTATAAAGGTATCTCCGGTACATTCACCAGCAGGGTGATAGTTAACCAGAGGTAGCGCCAATAAAACTTCATCCTCAAGCAACTCATTGAGGTTGGCCATCTTATCAACCACAAGCCAGGGCTCATAATTGGCCGCGACACGGTTTAGATGGTCTTCAGACCAGATTACCTGCACCGCAAAATTAGCCTGCAGATCTAACACAAGCGGATCGAGACAGCGCTGACAAACCGTCTCTACTGGCACCTTCGCCTCACCCTCGGCAATTTTGGCTCTGGACTCATCCAGACTGAACTGGATGCTAGCCTGCAACGGACCGCAAATCGCACTAACCGACGCTTCAAGTCTGGCAAGATCGGCCACATTAACCGTGCCCTCAAGAAGGTTACCCTGCAGGGCCAGTTTGCGCGGATCAATATGAGTCGGCAGTGCCATAATATCGGTGGTACTCAGTTAGGCGCGCATAATAGGGTCAAGACTATGATCTGTCAAAGAAAACCTCGTAAAATTCCCAACCATTGTACGCTGATTGACAGAGCCAAAAGAGGTACCATAACCAGCCTGCAGTTTAGCCTCACCAACGAGATATTTTATGAGTAACCTTATTCTGGCTTCCTCCTCCGCCTACCGCAAAATGCTTTTGCAACGCCTGAATATAGACTTTAGCTGCTACTCACCGGATATAGATGAATCCCCTAACCCACAGGAGTCACCAAAGGCCCTGGCCCAGCGCCTGTCCACCGATAAAGCCCGCGCTGGGGCAGACAGATTCCCTGGGGCTATAGTTATAGGCTCAGACCAGGTCGCCGAACTGAATGGCAAGATACTTGGCAAACCCGGCACTTATGAGCATGCACAGCAACAGTTGCGGGCCCAATCAGGTCAAGCAGTACTATTTCACACGGGGCTGGCACTTGAACAGCATCTCCCGGATGGCAATATAAAGCAGATGCAGCTAGTGGATACTACTGAGGTGTGCTTTCGTCAGCTTGAGGACAGCCAAATAGCCCGTTATTTGCAGCGCGAGCAACCCTATGACTGCGCAGGCAGTTTTAAAGCAGAGGGTTTGGGGATCAGCCTGTTTACCAATATAGCCAGTCAGGATCCCAGCTCGTTGATAGGGTTACCACTAATAAGCCTCTGTACAGCACTGCAGGAATTTGGTGTTGAGGTTCTCTAGAATACCTATAATTAACTTTAGGTTAAATTTATAACTAATTGTTATTTATACATATTTAAGGATATTTGAGAAGTTATCAAGACAGGCCAGAGGCTGGTACTCTAGCAGCCTAGATCTATCATGAGCGCCGTAGCTAACGGCAATGCGGGGCATATTGGCATTGACCGCCATCTCCATATCAAACTCTGTATCCCCGACCATTACTGCATTCTGCGGTTCTACGCCCTGCTCTGCTAGCAACTCCTGAAGCATAAGCGGATGGGGCTTAGAGCGGGTTTCATCGGCACAGCGCGAAGCATGGAAAAATCCGGTTAGCTGGGTGGCTGCAAATACTCGATCTAGACCAGCACGGCTTTTCCCTGTTGCCACTGCCAACAGATAGCCAGAGGCCCGCAACTGCTCCAGACTCGAGATTACGCCAGGAAAGAACTCGGAGGGCCCGTTATCCTCTCGGCGGTAATGGGCCGAATAGCTACTACTAAAACGCGCCACCATAGGCTCGTCAGCCGAAGGGAATAGCTGCCTGATCGCCTCGTTGAGCCCAAGGCCAATAATCTCTTTGGCCTGGTTAAAGCTCGGCTGGGGCAATTGATGCTCATCTGCGGCAAGCTGGATACAGCGGGCTATTCGTGCCACAGAGTCGGACAGAGTTCCATCCCAATCAAAAATAATTAGCTTTTTGGCTGCCTGATTAGTAGTCACTAGTGGTTGATTCCTTAGGCCAGATTGCGCAGCACGGCGGTTAGCTCTTTTGGCAGAGGCGCCTCAACATCTACCCAATCGCCGGACAGAGGGTGCCTAAAGCGCAGATTGCTGGCATGTAAAAATAACCGCTTTAACCCCGCATCGCGCAAACTCTCGTTAAAGTGCTCATCGCCGTATTTGGAGTCCCCTGCAATGGGCTGCCCTGAAAACTGGCAATGCACCCGTATTTGGTGAGTTCTACCAGTTTCAAGCTTGATTTGCAGCAAGCTTGCCTCTTTAAAGCGCTCAGCGATCTTAAAGTGGGTCACCGAGGGCTTGCCCTCTGCATCCACACGCACCATACGTTCACCAGAAGATAGTTGATTTTTCTTTAGAGGCGCATTGATCGTCGACTTGCCCTTGGGCCACTGCCCCTTAACCAGCGCCTGATAGCGCTTCTCAACCTGATTGCGCTGCATAGCTGACTGCAGCTCCAACAACACAGCACGCTTTTTGGCCAGCATCAGGCAGCCTGAGGTGTCTCGATCCAGTCGATGCACCAGCTCCAAAAACTTAGCTTGGGGGCGTTCAGCGCGCAGAGCCTCAATAGCACCCAGAGAAATCCCACTGCCGCCATGCACCGCCAGCCCACTGGGTTTATTGATAATCAGTAGACCATCATCCTCGAACAAAATATTATCGGCCAAATAGCGCTTAAGCTGCTTACCAGGCACCGGGGATGCACCACGCTCTGCTACCCGGATGGGTGCAATTCTGACAATATCGCCCTGCTTGACCCTGGTATCTGCTTTAACCCTACCTTTATTAACTCGCACCTCACCTTTGCGCAGCAGTCTGTAGATGCGAGACTTGGGCACACCCTTAAGATGGCGAATCAAAAAGTTATCCAGGCGCTGACCCTCATGCTCAGCACCGATCTCGGTATATGACACCTTGTCGAACTCTGAGGCGGCTGGGCTGCGAGGCTCTTCGCTAGAAGACCGGCTGGGCTCCTCATTAGAGCGCCTGCTCGGCTTTTCGTTTAAACGCCTGTTCGGCTTTTCATTTAAACGCCTGTTCGGCTGGGATTTTGAATCTGATTTAGACAAGACAGGTCAACTATAGTGGGTTGAAAACGGCGCCATTGTACCCATCCGGCCCACAATCACCCAACTAAATTATGGTTTCAATTGTAGCCGCGTGCATTTGTTGTTATATTGCGCCGCGATGTCCCCGGGCCAGATGCCAAAAAATTGGCCGCCCCGGGTGAGACTGCTACCAAAAATATTTTGGTAAAAGAATAAGTGACTGCCTGCCATAGCTATGCAATTAGGTCATGTAAGTGACCAGGTCATTTGCAGGTAATCAACAATAGCTGAGTGAACTCAGCCAGTGAAAAAAGTTTAGAAACAGGTTTAGAGTCCAGTTACTGCCGTTTTAGAGCGCCGTCTTTTTTAAGACTAAATATGCCACTCAAGACGTTGAATCACAGCAATTGGCTATTTTAAAAAACGAAAGAATTTTAAGATATTGTTAGCTCCATGCGATCTTTTAGGCCTATGCCGATGGTCGCAGTTTGTTGAAAGCAAGACGCAGACTATTACTTACTTAAGCTGCATTTACGTTGCATATTTATAGTGCAGATTTATAGTGTAGATTGCAGTAAATATCGGCAAAAGCGCCCCTTTCAGCAGAAATCGAACAGTATCCAACAGACTAAAGATACATTTTGAAAATATAGCTATACCCCCTGAGGGCCCGTTAATACTGGTGCTTAAGGCTTTTAGCTCAGGCTGCCAGTGGATCGGCAGACTATATAATGTAGCTCTTTCGTTTTTACCTCCCCTTCTTGCTTTTTTCACCAGGCTCTCACTCTAAACAATGAGAATAGGTGAAATATGAAACGCATGTTAATAAACGCCTCGCATACAGAAGAGATGCGAGTTGCCATGGTCGACGGCCAGCGGCTATATGATCTGGACATTGAGAACCGCACCAGAGAACAAAAAAAATCCAATATCTACAAAGGTAAAATTACTCGAGTAGAGCCCAGCTTAGAAGCTGCATTTGTAGACTATGGCGCCGAGCGCCATGGCTTTCTACCCCTCAAAGAAATCTCCCGAGAGTACTTTAAAAAAGGCGCCTCCGATGGTGGCCGCGTGCGTATTCAAGACGCTATTAAAGAGGGTCAAGAAGTTCTGGTACAGGTAGAAAAAGAAGAGCGCGGCTCCAAAGGGGCGGCACTGACTACCTTTATGAGCCTTGCCGGCCGCTATCTTGTACTCATGCCCAACAACCCTCGTGCCGGAGGCATCTCCCGCAGAATTGAGGGCGACGAGCGCGCCGATCTGCGCGAAGCCATGCGAGGCCTGGATATTCCTGAGGGTATGGGCGCCATAGTGCGTACCGCTGGTATTGGCCGCGCCACAAAAGAACTGCAATGGGATTTAGACTACCTTCTGCAGCTTTGGAACACTATCAAAGAGGAAGCTGATGGCTCTAAAGCACCTCATTTCCTGTTCCAGGAAAGCAATGTCATTGTCCGCGCTATTCGCGACTATCTGCGCACCGATGTAGGCGAAGTTATTGTCGATAGCGAAGAGGCCTACGCTCTGGCTGCCGCCTTTATAGGTACAGTCATGCCAGACTTCACCAGCAAGGTGAAATTCTATCAGGAAGAGATACCGCTGTTTAACCGCTACCAGGTTGAAAACCAAATAGAGACCGCGTTCTGCCGGGAAGTTAGCCTGCCCTCAGGCGGCTCAATCGTTATCGACGTAACTGAGGCCATGGTCTCAATCGATATCAATAGCGCCCGTGCCACCAAAGGTGGTGATATTGAAGAGACCGCATTTAATACCAATAAAGAAGCTGCGGAAGAAATCGCCCGTCAGCTGCGCCTGCGAGATGTGGGCGGCCTAATTGTTATCGACTTTATCGATATGCTTAACAGCAAGCACCAGAAAGCCGTCGAGAACAAAATGCGTGACGCACTGGTAATAGACCGTGCAAGAGTTCAGGTGGGACGTATCTCTCGCTTTGGCCTGTTGGAGATGTCTCGTCAGCGCCTGCGCCCCTCTCTGGAAGAAATCATGTCTAAGGTCTGTCCTCGCTGTAAGGGCCAGGGCACTATCCGTGGCACCAGATCACTGGCACTGTCAATTCTCAGACTTGTTGAAGAAGAGGCTCAAAAAGAATCTAGCCGGGAGATTCGCGCTATTGTGCCAATCCCTGTAGCTACTTTTTTACTTAACGAGAAGCGCAGAGAGATCTTAGCGATAGAGTCGCGCAATAATATTCAAGTGACCGTCCTGCCGAACACAGAGATGGAGACACCACATTTTGAAGTAGTGCGCATCCGCAACCAGGACGAGGACGACTCAGACTTCAGCTATAAAATGGCTCATGAGTTAAGCAAGCCCGAGGTTGAGGTAGTGTCCGACTCAGCCGACAGTGCAAAAGTGCTGGCTCAACCAGCAGTGAAAACCATAGTACCATCCACGCCCGCCCCTCAGGTTGCGCAAGCCAAGCCTGAAGAGGCCAAAGCGCCTGGTCTGGTAAAACGCCTCTGGGACAGCATGTTCGGCGAAGGCGAGGCTGTAGAGGAAGAAAAGCCCAAACCCAAAAGCAATAACCGCAATACTAGAAACCGCGGCGGGCAAAACAATCGCAACCGCAATAACAACCGTCGTTCAAATAATCGCAATGATGACAGCCGTACAAGCAAGGATGCTCAGAGCGGAGGCCGCAATGAGGGTAACCGTGGCAAAAGCAATGATTCTCGTGGCAATGATTCCCGCAATAGTGACTCGCGCAACAGTGAAAATCGCCGCGATAACAATAACCGTCGCAACCAGCCTAAAAATAATGACGCTGAGTCGCGCAATGCAGCCAAGGAAAACAAGCAAACTGAAACTCCAGAGAGCAATAATCCAGCACCTCAGGGCGACCAACTAAAACGACGCCCAGATGATAAGCGTCGCGGCCCTCGCCGCCGTCGCCAGCGTCAGGATGTGCCTCAGGAAATGCTGGACAAGACAGCGGTAGCAACCCCTGAGACGGCAGCACCAACACAGCCCCCCGTCACACCAGGTGAGCCTGTGGCAGATAAAGCACCCGCAGCCGTTGAAGGCAGTGCCATGGTAAATACAGCGGCAACTGCGGACTCAGCAGCCACAGAAAAGCCCAAGGCAAAGCCAAAACGCAAACCTGCCAAGCCAAGAGCTACTAACAGGGACGCAGCTGAGGTCTCCACAGCTACAGATAAAGCTATTACTGAAACAGCAGTAGCTCCAGCAGCAGACGCACCAGAGGCAAAGACTGAGAAAGCAACCAAGCCAAAAGCTAAGGCCAAACCAAAAGCTAAAGCCAAGGCCAAACCAAAGCCAAAGGCAGAATCAGCTGCAGCTGAGAATTTAGCAGAGGGCCCTCGTGCCAGCAATGATCCTCGCCAGAAGCCCAAGCCAGTGGCCAAAGTTGAGGTCAGCACCGAGCGACCAGTTGCCCCTGCGCCCCAGGTAGCTAGCCCAAGCACTCCGGTCGCCGCAACGCCAAAAGCATCAGTGGCGCGGGCTTCCAATGATCCCCGCAAGAAACGCAACGCTGAAAAAGCACAGCCGAACACTGCCACAGAGGCTGCTGTAAACGCGGAAAATAGCGAAAAAGCACCAAAGGAGTAATTGTTACTTGTCAGTGCAAAAAGGCGCTGTATAATCAGCGCCTTCAGATAATCAGGGTAGAGGAAACATACCCTGATTAACAGAACAGGTGGGATGGCAGAGCGGTTGAATGCACCAGTCTTGAAAACTGGCATACGTTAATAGCGTATCTAGGGTTCGAATCCCTATCCCACCGCCA
>DDCQ01000006.1:975-3766 GCA_002334915.1 Porticoccaceae bacterium UBA2002 | reverse complement strand
AGTGTGACCAGCACTACCCCACCGGCAATAATCTCCCCGGCGCCTCTCATGGCCGGCTGAATGTCCATAAAGCCCAGTCCAATCAGCTGGTCAAATCTGCTGCTAACCACCAAATATAGCACCCCAGCCACCAGGCCAAACTTGACCAGGGCCTTGGTTAAATCAACCAGGGCCTTGGTACCAAAAATCCGCTTAAGCCCCGATAGAGGGTTAATTTTGCTGGCCTTGGGGGCCGCTGCTTTCATGGAGAAGTTAAAACCGCCAAGCAGGCCTGAGGCCCCAAAAGCAAGCACAATAGCCAGAGCAAAAATCGGCACAGCTACCAGCATCCCATCCAGAGCCTGAGCTCCAAACGCAGCAGGCAACAGGTTATCGGAAAAAATATCCTTGCGATCAAAGGTAAATCCAGTGGCAAACACTTCGCTGAGTTGCAGGATCAGGGCGCCACCAAAGATATACATAAAGCTGGCAACGCCAATCATCATCATGGCTACGGACAGCTCTTGGGAGCGCACTACCTGACCGTCTTCACGGGCCTTTTCAAGCCGTTTGGCGGTGGGTTCTTCGGTCTTTTCCGCTGTAGAGTCCTGTTCTGCCATCAGGCAACCCCCAGTGCTTGGTTCATGACTTTAAATGATTCCTGCCACAGCCACTGAATACGAAACCCAATGCTGCTCATAGACATGGATAGCAGGATAATGCCTGCCAGAATCATCGCAGGAAAACCAACCGCAAAAATATTCAGCGCTGGCGCGGCCCTGGTGATCACCCCCAGGCCTATATTGATCAGCAGCAGGGAGACCATTATTGGCAGGGCCAACAGCACGGCGCCCAAAAACATCATTGAGCTCCACTGAATCATCAGCGCCATTAGTGGCTGGGCCTCAAACATCTCTCCTATAGGCAGCAATTGAAAGCTTTCCAGCAATAGTGAGATAACAATAATATGTCCGCCCAGGGCTAAAAATATTAATGTTGAGCAGATAATAAGAAACTGGGCTATCACGGGAACATTGCCCATATTGGGGTCGACCATATTGGCCATACTTAGGCCCATGGAAGCAGAGATAGCCTGACCGCCCACAATCAGTGCGGCGCTGACTACCTGTAACAAGGTGCCCAGCAGTACGCCGATAAATACCTGCATAAATATTTCCTGCAGCCCGAGGGCGGTCAGGGGATCAATAGTCGGCCATTCTGCCAGGGGATAAACCATCCAGGTTAGCAATAGAGCTAACAGCACACGAATGCGCACAGTGACCGCTTGAATCGAGAAAAAAGGCGCCGTCAGCAGAAATGCCGAGATGCGGATCATCGGCCAAAGCAGCGTATAAAACAGCTGCACAACTTCGGCGACAAGCAGGTCCATTACATAAATAGCGTAGGAATACGCTCAAAGATGCGTTGAAAGAAGTCAACCATGACCGCGATCTGCCAGCCACCAAAAATCACCAGGGCCAGCACCATCACCGCCAGCTTGGGGATAAAGCTCAGGGTCATCTCCTGAATAGAGGTGGCCGCCTGAAAAATACCTATAAGCAGGCCCACACCCAGGGCCACGCCTAATAGTGGTGCTGCAACCAAGACCGCTATCCACAGCGATTCTCTTCCCAAATCAATTACCTGTGCAGCATCCATAAAAGCTCCTAGGAAATAGCAAAGCTGGAGGTCAGAGACCCCATAATTAATGTCCAGCCATCAACCAGCACAAACAGCATTAGCTTGAAGGGCATGGATATCATCATCGGCGATAGCATCATCATGCCCATGGACATCAACACACTGGCCACCACCAGGTCGATCACCACAAATGGGATATAGATTAAGAAACCTATAGAAAATGCGCTCTTCAGTTCTGAGGTAATAAAGGCTGGAACCAAGGTGGTAAAGGGTACATCAGCGGGTGTCTCAATATCTTCGTTGCCGGCTATCTCAACAAACATGGCAATATCAGATTCCCTGGTCTGGTTGAGCATAAAGTTGCGAATAGGTATTTCCGCCTCTACCAGAGCAGCTTCAAAGCTGATGGTCTCATCCATATAGGGGCTGATGGCTTCGTCGTACACCGTATTTAGCACCGGCGTCATAATAAATAGCGTCAAAAATAGCGCCAAGCCGACCAGCACCTGGTTGGGGGGTGTCTGGGCCGTACCCAGAGCCTGTCGCAAAAGCGACATAACAATAATGATGCGCACAAACGAAGTCATCATTAACAAGAGGGATGGTAACAGGGTCAGCACTGTCATCAGTGCCAGTAGCTGCAGGGTCAGGCTATATTCTGTTCCACCACTGCCATCATCGATCATATTGACAATGGGCAGCCCTGCCTGCGACAACGCAGGACTGGCAAAGCCAAGCGCTAGCAAGCCAATAACAAGCCATTTGCTGGGGAGGCGGCGGTGGATAGAGGGCAGAAACATACGAAAATGAGTAAGTCTGTTCAGCTCAAAAGCGGGGCGATCTCTGTCGATCAACCATCGGAGCATGGTTCAATCCTTATTTTTATTAAATGCCTGGGAAAGCATATCCTTGAAATTACCTAGCGGGCGTCCTGCCTCGCCGGTTTGCTGAGCGCCTGTCTCGGGCTCAGTATTATCTGTATCATCTTCAACATCGGGCCAAGTGCCTAATTGGGTCATACCCTGAGGGCTCAGACCGATTAGCACCTGATCACCATTTAAGCTTACCAGCAAGAGTTTCTGGCGACCACCAAGGTTTTGTATTTCCAGCAGTTTTAGGCGTTTGTTGCCGCTGTTACCTATGTTAGGGCCGAGCTTTTTGATCGCAAACA
>DDCQ01000006.1:0-892 GCA_002334915.1 Porticoccaceae bacterium UBA2002 | reverse complement strand
CGCTCTACCGCCGGTATTACCCTGGTTAATTTAACACCATAACGGTCATTGACCAAGACAACTTCACCCTGAGCTACCAGCGTATTATTCACTAGTAAATCAAGAGGTTCGCCAGCCAGCCTGTCCAGTTCAACAACACTGCCCTGGGTGAGGCGCATCAAATCGCGTATTTTGAGCTCTGTTCTGCCGACCTCAATAGAGATAGTTACCGGAATATTTTCCAGAACATCTGCATTAATACTGACAGGAGCGTCCAGCTGAGCAGGCTGTCCTGTTTCCTCTGCCGCCTCTGCCGCTGCTACTTCTTCATTTATTTCTGGGTCTGACATAGTTTTTCTCGCTGTTGTTACTCAAATAATGGTTAATTGCTGGAGGGCCGAGTTCTAGTCCTCAGGCTCCAGCGACCTGACAATCTGTACTGCCATCTGCGAACCCTGCACGCCGATCTCTGCATCGAAGAGCGGGGTGTTGCCTGCCGATAGCCTGGCGTAATCTTCTTTCCTAAAGTAAATAATGTCGCCTTCCACAGCCTGGTTAAACTGCTTGAGGGTGGTGTCTATTTCACCAAGAACAACCTTAACTTCCAGCTCAGCATCGATGGTGGCTGAACGCAAATTGTTGCGCCAGGAATCATCTGACTCCTGCTCGCCGCTCTGTACCCTGCTGGAAAGCAGTTCGCGGACCGGTTTCAGCATGCCATAGGGATAGACAATCGCTATGTTGCCAGTGACACCGTCGCCGAAGTCCAGGCTAAACCGGTTGACAATAACCAGCTCATTGTCTTCTGCTATTTCAATAAACTGAGGGTTGATATCTGAGGCGATGGTTTCACATTTAATCGACATAACCGGCGTCCACGCCTCTTGCAGAGAGCCAAACAGGATATTGGTCA
>DDCQ01000041.1:5047-7035 GCA_002334915.1 Porticoccaceae bacterium UBA2002 | reverse complement strand
AGCCGATGCGCTTAAATATCAGTATGTGGCGGCAGATGAGGCATTGAAGGCATAACCCTGACTTTAGCGCCAGGTCGACAAACCACCGCCAACCCGCGGTGGTTTTTTGCGTTGCTAATAAGGAGCCTCAGCTCAATAAGGAGCCTCAGCCAAAAATCCCGCTCTGACCGGCGCTGGGTGGCCCTCAATGGTTTTACTGTGATCCTCAGGGTCTAAAAAGTCCTCGAGAGACTCAAAGGTCATCCAGTCGGTGCTGCGCTGTTCTTGAATGCTGGTAGTATTGATATCCACCATGCGCGGATTCTTAAAGCCATTTTTGCGCATCCAGCTAATCAATGTGTCGGGCGAGGGCAGAAACCAAACATTGGGCATTTTGGCGTAGCGACCCTCTGGCACCAGCACCATTCCCTCCGGTCCCTCTATCACCAATGTCTCCAGAACCAGCTGTCCACCCGGGCGCAATAATTCTTTAAGCTCGCGCAGATGGGTCATGGGCGAGTGACGGTGGTACAGAATGCCCATAGAGAAGACGGTATCAAAGGCCGCCAGTCTCTCTGGCATGTGCTCTATACCCAGGGGCAGCACATCCACCGGCAGGTCTCTGCCGGCAAAGTTTTTGATCGCCTGAAACTGAAAGACAAACTTAACCGAGGGATCAATGCCAACAACCCGCTGGGCACCTGCGCCGAGCATGCGCCAGCAGTGATAACCATTGCCACAACCCACATCCAGCATTAAACGGTTTTCCAGAGAATCCAGATGGGGCAAAACCCGATCCCATTTCCAGTCCGAGCGCCACTCGGTATTCAGATGCATACCAAAAAGATTAAATGGCCCTTTGCGCCAGGGGTGCAGTCCCATCAGGGTGGCCTGAAGTGCCAGCCGGCGGCCCTTATCCATCAGGCTGGCGTCGCCAATGGATACCTGATCGGTAAGCTCTACTGTCAACGGGTCTATTTCGGGCAGTCGCTTTAGAGTTTCCTCCCATTCAGGCATGTCGCCCCAGCGCTCCCGTCGCAGCTGTTGGGCGAGTAGCTCGGGCAGGGTCTCACCCCAATGAGCAATAGGAGACTCTTCAAGCCAAGAGAGAAAGGGCCCGTAATTGAGTGTTTCAGGGATCATAAGTTTGTCCGCGATTTTGACAGGCAATTATAGGGCATTTCCGCTATGGTGTGAGTTGAAACTACAGCGGTAGCAACAGGCTAAGTAATGGAAGAAAAAAGATTAGACGCGCTTGAAGAGAAGCTGGCCTATTTGGAAATGACCAATGCCCAGCTTGAGGACGAGATCTTTCGCCAGCAAAAAGAGATAGATATGCTGACCAAAGCGCATAGAGCAATGCACGAGCGCATTGAAGTGTTGCAGGATAATGCAGCCGAGCGCACCGGGGTTGGCCCTGGGGACAGTGCCGGCGGCCAGGCCGTTGAGCGTCCGCCTCATTATTAAAGCTGCTGTTAATTCAAGAGCTTGCACATAAAGGCCGGGCTTATAAAGTCGATGGTATTGGATACCATGGGTCACTTATTTTGATTGCAGACCAGGCCCATACAAATAACTATATCCAGCTAACAATAAAAAAGTCGCTGGCTCGCCTTAGAGATTATTGAGCACAGACTAATAAAAGACACTATTGGGGGAAACATGACAGAGTTAAAGCCAGCGGTTAAGGCCGGGATCGATAAAGTATTTGCGCAGCAAAAAGACTATGCCCTGGAGCTGAGAAAATCAGATTACCGCCAGCGTCTTGCTGTTCTCAAACGCTTTGAAAAGGCGTTTAGAGCTGCCCATGACAAAATCCATAAGTCAGCGGCCGCCGATTTTGGCAAGCCCGGCGCCGAAGTGGATCTGGCTGAGATCATGCCGGTACTCACCGAGCTTAAGTATGTTCGCAAGCATCTCAAAGAGTGGATGAAGCCCGAGCCGGTCAAGGTAACCATCTCTATGCTGGGCACCAAGTCCAAAATCGTCAAGGAACCCAAGGGCGTTAC
>DDCQ01000041.1:2027-4933 GCA_002334915.1 Porticoccaceae bacterium UBA2002 | reverse complement strand
TTTGAAGGTGCGGCCGATGTGGCCAGTTACCTGACCAATCTGCCCTTTGATCATATTTTCTTTACCGGCAGCCCAGCTGTTGGCAAGCATGTAATGGCGGCCGCAGCCAAAAACCTGACCTCCGTCACTCTGGAACTGGGTGGCAAGAGCCCGGTGATTGTAGATAAATCAGCCAATCTTAAGAAGGCCAGTAAATCCATTGGCTGGGGCAAGTTCAACAACAATGGTCAAACCTGTATTGCGCCAGACTATATCTATGTCCACGAAGCCATTAAGGATAAATTTGTCGCGGAGATGACCGCATCCATTAAGAGCCTTTATGGTCTGGGTGCAGATGCCGGAGCCAATGGCGATTATTGCCGGGTTGTAAATGCCAGCCACCATGGGCGTATCACGCGATTATTGGACGATGCTAAAGCCAAAGGCGGTGTGGTCTTAACCGGTGGCGAGGTGACCAAGAAAACCCAGTTTATAGCCCCCACATTGATCGAAGGCATGAGTGATGACTCGGCGATTATGCAGGAAGAAATTTTTGGTCCACTGCTGCCCATTATCACCTATTCTGATATCGATGAAGTGATCAGTTATATCAATGCCAAGCCAAAGCCATTGGCACTGTATGTCTACAGCAAAGACAATAAACTCACCGATAAGGTGATTCGCGAAACCAGCGCCGGGGATACCTGCGTCAATCAGACAGTGATGCACTTCCTGCACCCCAATCTGCCCTTTGGTGGAGTAAACAACAGTGGTATTGGCAAGTCTGGTGGTGTCTGGGGGTTTAGAGCCTTTACCCACGAGCGTAGTGTTCTGGTAGACAAGCACAGCAGCCTGTCGATGTTTTATCCGCCTTACACACCAGGTGTAAGAAAGGTGATCAAAGCTACCATGAAAATGCTTACTTGATAGCAACCAGAGAACAAAAATTAAAGCATTGAAACCAGGGGCTTGCGGACTGAAATCCGCAGGCCCTTAATCGTTGGATATGAGTCTCCAGCGTTTCCGGCACCAACACATTCTCGATAGAATCCCGCTTTTGGCTAATCTCTAAATCGCTGTAACCCTGGGCGCGTTTAAAATCATGGTGCAGATCGCTAAGCAGGGTGTTGAGAGACTCGGGTTCAAAACTCAGCTTCTCTGAAATAATGAGACAGCCCCCGGGGTTTAGGCCCTGATAGATTTTCTCCAACAGGTTGGGGCGCTGTTCCAGAGGTACAAACTGCAGCGTAAAATTCATCACCACCAGCGAGGCATTGCTTATCTGGATATCGCAGATATTCCCATTAACCAACTCAATCTCAGTTCTGCATTGGCTGGCGGCTAAAATGCTTGAGCATTTGGTGAGCATAGCGGGGCTATTATCCACCGCTATAATCTTGGCCCCTCGACCCTCAATACGCTGACCCATGGCTAGGGTCGACGCCCCCAGAGAACAGCCCAGGTCGTAGCAGTTAGTTTGTGGCTGAATATAGCGATGGGCCAGCTCGCCGGTATGCGCCAGAATAGTTTCATAGCCCGGCACCGAGCGGCTGATCATATCTGGGAACACATCCACCACCGCCTGGTCAAAAACAAACCCGGGCACATTGCCCAATGGGCTGGCAAATAAATTGTCGCGATGAGAGTCTGTCATTTAAACGCTGATAATCTCTAGGCCAGTGCCGGCCGCCAGCTCAGTATTAGTAATCACCGCAGTCTGGGCAGCCTCTGCTCGAAGGTAGGTGCTGGCAACCCGTTTAAGATCTTCCTCAGTCACTGCCAGCACCTGATTTCTAAACTGCTCGGTACAGGCCTTGCCGCGACCATTGAGCTCCGAATGGAAAGCCTGAATCGCTTCGCCCGCAGGCGAGCCAGGCTTGTCCAGACCACCAACCACACCCAAAATCGCCTCTTCAACTTTATCGTAGCCAAGGTGTTGCTCGTGCAGCCAGCTGATCGAATGATCAAAATCAGCCAGCGTGCCAGCAATGCGCGGGTCGCGGTAAGAGTAGAAACGGAATGCCCCGGTCTGATTATCCTGCGAAGCACCACCGCCATAGGCACCGCCCTGCTCGCGAACAGCGCGATGCAAATAGCCATTGCGCAACACGCCGCCCAGCACATTCAGAGCCGCAGCATCTGGGTGGCTGGTAGGCACAGTGGGGTAGGCCTTAGCGCAAAAACTCACCTGGGTATTGGTGGTCCAGCAATGCTTGACCGGCGCCAATGCCGGTGCAAAGTTAATCAGATTATCGGTGGGCGACCCAGTGCTGCTTGAGAAGCCGCTGTTGATAACGGCGCCAAACTCCTCCAGCCGTTCGCCTTCTGCCACCAGCAAGTACTGCCGTGGCTGGTTTAAAATCAGCTGATGGATAATCTCCAGCTGATCCGATAATTGTTGCAGCCCAACCTCCGTATTCAAGGTTTGATCCAGTGCCTTTAACAGCGCCAAGCCGGTCATGCCACCCCAGCGCTGGCTGAGGTAGGCGTTGGCAGACAGACCGCTGGCGGCAGCCGTCATGGCCAGCACGTGGCCATTGCCAGTAATGGAAGATTCGCGATAGGTGCGAATCTGCGATACCAGTTCGCGCAATCGGGGCAGCTCATCAAAGCGGGCGCGCTGCAGTGACTCCTGCATCAGCTCAGTCATCGCTGACTGATTGCGCGCCAGACCTTTACTGGTAAAGCTAATATTGCCATGCAGCTTATCCAGGCTATCTTTATCTGTGCGCACAGAGGCCGATGCTGAGTAGGCCCCCACGACCGCCGAATGCCAGAGTTGCGTCTGCTGATAGTCGCGCTCACCCACGCCCATTTCTGTGACACAGGTGCTGTACAGAGGCAGCAGATCCATCTGTGCATCGGTTAGTGCCGGCATGGGCATAATAATTTGCTGATAGGCCAAGCCATTAGTGCCGGCACTGTAG
>DDCQ01000041.1:377-1900 GCA_002334915.1 Porticoccaceae bacterium UBA2002 | reverse complement strand
ATCTTTCTCAGCCTGGTCTTTCTGCCGGCCTAAATCTGTATCCGGTTTTAACACCAGTCGAGTGCGATGCTGATTATTTAACAGCAGATCGCGAGCCAGTGTTTTAATAAATTCAGGATCAGTAATCTGTTGCTGCAAGCGATCTAGAACCGGGTCCAGATTCAATAAAGATACAGGGTCGCCGCGGTGAGTGGCACTGGTTAAACTGGTTAATATCAGATGCAGGCCATAGGGATATCCGCCGCCAGAGAGCTCTCGCTGGCTGAGTTCCAGCTGGTGCAGACTGGCCGCTACCTGTTCCTGTGGCAAGCCGTTCTCCGCAACATCGCGCAGCACATTCAAGATAAGCGCTTCAATAGCATCAGCACTCTCAGGGTTAGAGCCTTCAATACCACAGGCAAAGCAAAGTTCTTTCTGGGAATCCTCAAGACCACACATAGGCGAGGGCGAAGTGCCCAGGTCAGTGGTCTCCAGCGCCTTTTGCAGCGGCGAGCCACTATTATCCAGCAACACGCTCGACAGCAGCCGCGCCTGCATGGTGGCTTGCAGATCAGTCGAGTCGCCAAGTAGCCAGGATAAAACCACATGGGTACTGTTAGCGGTCGAGTCCTGATCGCCATCAGTCTCGCCACCCTCATGAGCATAAGTCTCCTCAAAGTACTGCGGCTCGGTATAGCGCTGCTCATCATTAACCGCAATATGGCAATCCAACTTCTCAAAACGGTGCAACGCATGTTCCTCAAAATGCTGCTGATGCTCCGCCGCCGGGATATCACCAAAGGTTACAAAAATCGCATTGCTGGGGTGATAGTGCGTCTGATAAAACGCCTTAAACTGATCATAGGTAAGGTCAGGGATATCCGCTGGCTCACCACCACTGTTGTAATGATAGGTACTGGTCGGATAGAGATACTTGCTCATGGTTTGCCACAGTGTCGAGTTAATCGAACTCATGGCTCCTTTCATCTCGTTATATACAACCCCTTTGAAGGTTAGCTCAGATAACGTATCGCTGGCATCAGCAAATTCCAAACGATGTCCTTCCTGGGCAAAATCCAGGGGGTCAAGGCGCGCGAAAAAGACAGAATCAAGATAGACATCCAGCAAATTATTAAAATCTTTCTTGTTTTGGCTGGCAAAGGGATACGCGGTCCAGTCACTGCTGGTAAACGCGTTCATAAACGTATTGAGCGAGCGCCGGATCATCATAAAGAATGGGTCGCGCACAGGATACTTCTCACTGCCACAGAGCGCCGTGTGCTCCAGAATATGAGCCACACCAGTCGAGTCCATAGGCACAGTGCGCAGCGCCACCAAAAATACATTCTCCTTGTTGTCGGCAGCCAGATGGATATGCTGGGCGCCAGTCACGCGATGGCGAAACTCCTGATAGCGAACTTTTAAAGAGGGAATGTCTTGCTCACGCAACAACTCAAACGCGGGATTGGCATGGTCAGTCATAGGGGGGCTGCAGCTCTGTGGTTACTGAAATTAAACGAGGCTGCATTCTACTTGAAGTCGGG
>DDCQ01000041.1:0-336 GCA_002334915.1 Porticoccaceae bacterium UBA2002 | reverse complement strand
ACCCCCACCGAGTCATCCTGAACCTCAGTGAAGGATCTACAGAGTTACTTCACTCCGCTCAGCATGCCCCAGCGCTCTGACCACAATCTGACAGATTGAGCAGCCAGGATGATCACGACGATTGATCAAAATGCTGCTGCCGGTATTCTATCGGCGTGGTGCCTTCCCAGCGTTTAAAGGCGCGATAAAAAGTGCTGGGTTCAGAAAAGCCTGTGAGGTAGACAATTTCATTGATGGCTTCATCAGTCTGAGATAGCAGACGTTTGGCAAGACTATGCCTGTAGCTGTTCAGCAGCCGCTGAAAACTGGTGCCCGCAACATTGAGCTGGTGGCGCA
>DDCQ01000044.1 GCA_002334915.1 Porticoccaceae bacterium UBA2002 | reverse complement strand
CGTTCGCTGTGGTTCGATTGAACACAAGATGGGCATTCACGGCAATGGCACGGCCATGCTTAACTTTGATGATGCCACCGGATTTTTGATTGGCGAGCCACACAATGGGCTTAATGCCATGTTTACCTATATGAACGTGGCCCGTATTGGTACTGCAAGCCAGGGTTCAGCGGCGGCCGAGCGCTCGTTTCAGGGCGCCTCGAAATATGCTCGCGAACGGCTGGCAATGCGCTCACTGTCTGGAGTTAAAAACCCCGATGGCCCGGCTGACCCCATTATTGCTCATCCGGATGTGCGGCGCATGTTATTAACCCAGCGCGCCATTGCTGAGGGTGGTCGTGCCATGGTCACTTACGCCAGCCAGTTTGCTGATCTGTATATGGGCGGCAAGACTGAAGAAGAGAGAAGTGCGGCTGAAGACCGGCTCGGCTTCTGTACTCCGATCCTCAAAGGTTTTATTACCGAGCAGGGCGTTATAGCGGCCAATTATGGTGTGCAGGTATTTGGTGGCCATGGCTATATTCAGGAATGGGGCATGGAGCAGATTCTGCGCGATAGCCGCATTGGCACATTGTACGAGGGCACCACAGGTATTCAGGCGCTGGATCTGATTGGCCGCAAGGTGCTGATGGATCGCTTTAAGCAGTTAAAGATTTTTACTGGCGAAATGCTCAGCTTTGCCGCCAAGTCACTGCCCTGGCCCAGGGGTAATAAAATGCTCCGCAAGCAGGCCTGGACGTTAGCAAAGCTGGCCCTAAAATGGCGCTATCTGGGCTACAAGCTTGCCATGCAGGGCAAGCGCAATCCCGATGCTGTAGGCGCTGGGTCCGCTGACTTCCTGATGTACTCTGGCTATGCCTATATGGCCTTTATGTGGGCCAAGATCAGTGCGGTGGCCCAGGCGCAGTTGGATGCGGGTGAGGGCGACAGCAAGTTTTTGCAGGAAAAACTGCACACTGCGGAATTCTTTTTTGAGCGAATGCTGCCCCAGGCACAGGTTCATGCCAAAACCATCGGCGCTAATCTGGATTCGGTGATGGCCATGCCGGTAGATTATTTTGATGTGTCTTAGGTCTTGAGAAAAGGTTAACCCCAGGTAAGAGGCCCCAGATGATTGGGGCTTTTTATTGCCTGCAAATTGCTGAGCAGTTTGCTACAGTCTGGGCAAATCTAATAAGAGCTGTAATTTATTAAAGGGATACAGGAATGGAATTTGCTGACGCAGTGCGCGCTCGACATTCATATCGTGGTTTTACATCCAGGCAGGTAGACGGAAAAACCTTAAAACAGGTTTTTGAACTGGCCAGCTGGGCACCGTCCAACTGCAATGTGCAGCCCTGGCATGTGCATGTGTTGTCTGGGGATGCCTGCGACCGTATGCGCGAAAAAATGAAAGCTGCCGCATCGGCAGAGGTGGCTTTTAACCCGGACTTCCCCTGGCAGGGCAAGTTTAGCGGTGACTACAAAGAACGCCAAATCTGCTCGGCTCTGGGCCTCTGGGAGCATCAGGGAGTGACTCGGGATAACCCGGCGAAGCGCGCCTGGTCATGGATGCGCAACTTTGAGTTCTTTGACGCTCCCCATATTGCCTTTATATTTGTTACCGACGAGTTCCCCGAACTGGTCAGGCTGGCAGGTGATGTGGGCATGTATGCGCAGACCTTGATGCTGGCCATGACAGATGCGGGCATAGGCTCATGTCCACAGACCTCGGTAAGCTGTTACCCGGATCTGGTGCGCGAAGAATTGGGTATCGACAGCCATTATAAATTGATGATGGGTCTGTCCTTTGGTTACATAGACGAAGCCGACTCGGCCAATAATCTGCGTACTGAGCGCGATAGCCTGGAGAAAACCACTAGCTTTCACTCTTAAAAAGCAACGTCTCAACCTGCTAGTGATCTCAGGCAAATGCCAGCCGGTTGCGGCCACCGGCTTTGGCTTTGTAGAGAGCGCGATCGGCCAGCTTGATAAGCTGTTCAAAGCTGCCGCCATCGGAACTGTCGACAACCCCCACACTGACGGTTAATCGCAGGTTGCTGTGGCGCTTGGAGGCGCCGCGTTTTTTTTTGCCCTCGTTCTGCTCAGTGGGGCGGTGTTTTTTGTCCCTTATCACCATATCGTAATTGGCAATAGACTGACGCACCTGCTCCAGGCTAGCGGCCACTTCCTCGCGACTCTTGCCCTTAAATAGCAGACAGAACTCCTCTCCACCATAGCGAAAGGCCCTGGCGCCCCCTGTGTTACTGATACAGCTGGCTATAACCTTGAGAGCCTGGTCGCCCAGATCATGACCAAACCGGTCATTAATTTTTTTTAAAGTGATCGGCGTCTACCATGGCCAGGCTGTAGTGGTTGCCAGCGGTTTTCAGTGCCGCCAGCAGTGCGCGGCGGTTACCGATCTGGGTAAGTTCGTCATAAAACCCCATATGAAACAGCCCGCTGGTGATATTCACAGTCAGCAATATCCCTATGCCGGTAAACATCACTGCAGAGATATTATTAACATCTATCCATCCCAGAGTAATAAATAGAATCAGCAGGCAGCCTGCGGCGGAGCTGTCAAAAATAGGTTGGCGCCGACTGGCCATGGTGACTGCGCAGATCAATACCAGCAGGTACCATGATCCAGACAGAGGCGACAGATGCATATTCCACAGTTGGTCGGCAATATTGCTGAGACTCAGCTCGGCCATAAGCTGCGGGTTGGTAACAAAAATCTGACTGAGAACAAACAGAAGAGTAGCAGGCAGCACCGCCAGGCCTTTACCCCGGGCATGGCGCAGGCCATTCTCCGGGATAAACAGTAAATACAGCACAACACTGGGGACAAAATAGGACAGCAGATAAAAGATCTGTGCCGCAGGCAGGCTCTGCAAGGGTGTTTGCAGATAGCTGCGGATCAGCCAGTAGGCACAGAGCATTAACAGGCTGGTTGCCAGCTCTCTACTCTGGTTGCTTAGAGCGGCTATAAGACTGGCCACAGGTAACAGAATAAACGGCAGCTGCGGAAGCAGGGCAGTCAAAGCTGCTGGTAATAGCCTCTGCTGCCAACAGATCAATATGGACAGGGCAACACAGAGTGCTGGGGTTAAGGCTCGATAAGCGGCGGGAGATATCTGCACTGATCACAACATCCTTGTGGCTTCAGCTTTAATACTAGCAAATTCAGATACTGCTGCCAGATTTGTTATCGATCTCTCTAGGCCAGAGCCTGTGAGATACCGACAACGCTAGAGCCAAGTAGTATCCAGCCAAGAATTTTGTAAAAGCTGGCGCTATCTCGCTGCAGTAGTTGCTGATGAAAACCATGGCCAATCAGATGACCGATACCGGCAAAGGGCAGCAGCCATAATGCATTGAGCAGCTGTATATCGACTTCAGCAATCACAAAGGCGCCGAGCTTGATGCTGACCAGTATCCACCAGATAACAAATAGCGTGTTGCGAAACTCATGGGGTTTGATATGACGCATGGCTACAGCAATCACCAGGGGGCCGCCAATCAGAGAGGTTCCGCTGATATAGGCGGCGGCAACCAGAAACAGTATATCAATTACCCGGCTGTTGCTCTGCAGGGGTTTGCCGAGAATATAGGTCAGGGCGTAGCCCGCAATTAACGAAAAGATAATCAGATTCATCAGCTTGGTGGGCAGTATCAGCAGCCCAATAACACCAGCCAGTTTGGGTACAATCATAATCAGCAGGCAGTAGCGGACAAATTGCCAGTTGACACTGGTGCTGTTGCTGTCATTTCTGTTGCGTTCAGACTGAATGATCGTCAAGCCAGCAAAAAACAGCAGATGCAGGGAAATAATAGGCAGAAAAAACAGCGGGTCATTATGGATCAGCAGCAGAAATGGCAGGGTAAAAAGCGCGCCACCAAAGCCCAGACCAGAGCGCACAAACCCGCTCCAGATAAATATAATGGCGACGAAACCCAGCTGTATCCAGGACAGATCAATCATAGGTCAATAAGGGTGTTGATCGACTATCAGTGATTGCAGCCACCCTCGCCATGCACATGACCATGGGTTATTTCCTCATCTGTCGCCTTGCGAATATCCATAATCTCTACTTCAAAGTGCAGGTTTTTACCGGCCAGGGGGTGGTTCATATCCACATCCACATTAAACCTGCCGACCTTAATAATGGTGCCTGGTTTAACTCCGTTGTCAGTGTTGACATGAATATTTTTGCCGGGGCTCAGTGCGCCCTCATGCTTGAGGTACTTGCTGGGAATACGCTGGGTATTGTTGACATTGCGCAGCCCGTAACCCTCGGCGGGCATAACTTGAAAAGACAGTTTATCGCCAACAGCTGCACCGGCAACTGCGGTTTCGAACCCGGCGATCATCTGCCGTCGACCATGGAGGTAAACCATAGGCTTATCCTCATCGTAAGTGCTATCGATAAGTTCGTTTTTGTCGTCTCTCAGGTTATAGTGAACTGCGACCACATAGTTGATGGAAACCTGCATTTTGTCCTCCCCAAAAGTGGCGCCATAATACAGTAATTATTTTTTTCAGGAACAAAAAATGTCAGCCGCTGATCACCCGGACAGCCAAAAGCACAACGCCGATACCGAGGATGAATTTGGCGCATTGCTTGGCGACGATATACAGCCACTCCAGAGCAGGGGTGCCAGTCATATGCCCAAGCCTGCGGTGGTAACCCCAGGGGTGTTGGAGCGCCGCAAAGCCGCGCAAAACGAACAGCAAAAGAGCGCAAACTTTCTCGACCCGGTGAGTATTATCACGCCAGTGGATCCCTACGATTTTTTGGAGTTTGCTCGCCCCGGAGTACAGCATGGAGTCTACAAGAACCTGCGTCAGGGTAAGTACGAAATTCAGTCGCGGCTCGACCTCCATCGCCATACAGTAGAGCAGGCCAGAGTTGCACTTTGGGATTTTGTCGAGAGCTGCCAAAAACATGGGGTGCGCTGTGCGCTGGTCACCCATGGTAAAGGCGAGGGCCGTGAGCAGCCAGCGCGACTTAAAAGCTGTGTCAATCACTGGTTGCGTCAGTTTGATAATGTGCTGGCCTTCCACAGTGCCCAGAACCAGCATGGCGGCGTGGGTTCTACCTATCTGCTGATCAAAAAGAATAGCCTGGCGAGACTAAATACCAGTGAGAAACTCGCGCGATCCAAAAGACTCTAGATAACCCTGCCCGAGTACTGATCCTGCCATCTTATATCTGCGTATACCGAGCATAATAAAAAAACCAGGCTCCCCGTAAAACCATGGTTATTGAACTGGCACCTATTTTTGTCACCATGATAAAAGCTCTGCCAGCAATTTTTGCAATTGCTGGTGTCACCTGGCTGATCAGCTTATATCTGCACAAGATCAGTATTATTTACTACAGCTGGCCGGTTCTATTGATGGTGGCTGCGCTGCTGTTTCAAATAGATGCTCAGACAATTGGCGCAGTGCAGTTAGCGCTGCTGGCTATGGTCTGTTGCTGGGCCCTCCGTCTGAATTACTATGCTATTAAGCGCGGTCGACACCAGCCCGAAGATAGGCGTTATAGAGCCCTGCGCGAGAACAGTTCCAGTAGCTTTGGGCTGCATAGTTTCTCTCTTATTCTGGTGGCACAGCCTGTTTTGGCCTCGATGGTTAGCTCGCTGTTCGCCATTGTGATCAGCGCTGATATGCAGTGGAGTCTCTACCATTCTGCTGGGGCTGCTCTGTGGTTATTTGGTTTTAGCTTTGAAACTGTTGCCGACAATCAGTTGCATCGATTTAATCGCCTTGTGGTCAGCGAGGAGCAGACTCTTAAAACCGGCCTCTGGCGCTACTGCAGGCACCCCAACTATTTTGGTGAATTCTGTATATGGTGGGCCTGGTTTATCTTTGCCATTCCCTCCGGCAATGGGTTTGTGCTGCTGGGGCCACTAATCGTCACATTTTTATTACTCAAACTGTCGGGTATTAGCCTGATGGAGCGGGGTATCACCCAGCGCCGCAATGACTATGGGGGCTATATGCAAAGCACCAACTCATTTTTTCCCTGGGTACCTAGAGAGCAGGTCGAAGGTGACTTATATGACTAAGCCAATCTGGGGGACTGGGCTGTTCGTTTTTCTGATGCTCGCGATCAACCCTGCCATGAGTGCTCAGGCGCCAATGGGAACGGTGGCCTATGTGGATCTGCCTCGCTTTATGGGCGACTGGTATGTGATTGCCAATATTCCTACTGTCTTTGAAAAAGGCGCTCACAACCCGGTTGAATCCTATAGGCTCAATAACAATGGCACCATTGCTACATCGTTTACTTTTAATGCCGATAGTTTTGATGGTGAAAAAAAGATCCATCAGCAAACGGGCTTTGTTAAAAATAAACAGACTAATGCAACCTGGGGTATGCAAATTATATGGCCGATCAAGGCTGACTATCGGGTGGTGTATCTGGACCCCGATTACCAGTTCACGGTGATTGGCCGCAAGGCTCGCGACTATGTGTGGGTTATGTCGCGCAGCCTGGATTTCTCTGAGGACAGATACAATGAGTTAATCGACTTTGTTATTTCTCTGGGTTATGAGGCGGATAAGATTGTGCGGGCTCCTCACCAGCCTTAATTGGCTAACTGTCTAAAACCCTGTAAACCCCATCCATCAGCTGGTCCAGTTCATTGTTGCTGCTAATAAAGGGTGGCATCACATAGATTAGTTTACCAAAGGGTCGTACCCAGACCCCTTCGGCGACAAAGTTTTTCTGTATCTCCGCAACATTGACCGGTGCATGCATTTCAATAACCCCGATGGCGCCCAGGGCTCGAATTTCAGCTACGGAGTCAAGAGCGGCAAACTTCTGCAGTGCGGACTTTAATCTGCTTTGGATACGCTGAATATTGGCTTGCCAATCGGCATCCAGCAGTAAATCAATACTGGCATTGGCCACAGAGCAGGCCAGGGGATTGCCCATAAATGTAGGGCCATGCATAAAGCAGCCCGCTTCGCCCTCGCAGATACCGCGGCTGACCTTATCGGTGCACAGGGTTGCGGCCAATGTCATATAACCGCCGGTAATCGCTTTGCCAAGGCACATAATATCCGGTGAAATATCGGCCCATTCGCAGGCAAATAATTTTCCGGTGCGACCAAAGCCGGTGGCAATTTCGTCGGCAATTAATAACACATTGTGTTCGTCGCACAGTTCTCGTACACGCTTTAAGTACTGGGGCGAATAAAAGCGCATACCCCCGGCACCCTGAACAATGGGCTCCAGTATCACTGCGGCTAATTCCTCACCTTTGTCGTGGATAATCTGACTAAACTCGGCGATATCCTGTTCGTCCCACAGATCATCAAATGCAGTTTTAGGTGCAGGCGCAAAGTAATTTTTTTGTAGCACCTGATCAAACAAATGGTGCATTCCCGTGACTGGATCGCAGACTGACATGGCAGCGAAGGTATCACCATGGTAGCCATTGCGCAGGCTGAGTAACTTGTTTTTTTCTGGCTGACCCTGAGAAATCCAGTACTGAAATGCCATTTTAATCGCCACTTCCACGCCCACAGAGCCACTGTCTGCCAGAAAGACCTTATCCAGCCCCTCTGGCGTGATGGACACCAATTTTTTACAGAGATTTACCGCTGGCGCATGGGTGATACCACCAAACATCACATGACTGACTTTTTCGATCTGTTGCACCGCGGCCTTATTTAACACTGGATGGTTATAACCATGGATTGTGCACCACCAGGACGACATGCCATCGATAAGCTCGCGACCATCGGCCAGGCGAAGCATTACACCCTCGGCTGAGACGACTTCATAGGCCGGAATTGGGTTGCTGAGGGACGAGTAGGGGTGCCAGACATATTTTTGGTCATTGAGCAAAACTTGTGACTGTTGTTCAGAGGTAGGAGTGATCGAGTTCAAAGTATCTGGGTCTCCACTGGACTGGAATCGGTGATCAGTGTTATCAAAACTGGATGGCGTCGCAGACTACCTAAAGTCGTCGAATAAAGCCATTCTTTGCTCGCTTTGTCTATTTAAATGGCAAACAAGTTCAGCATAAAAAATGGAGTTTATTATGCGCATCTTTAACCGCTGTCTATGGCCTTTACGGCTAATTATGTCTGTAGCCTTATCAATCGCTGTGGGTCTGTCAATGGACGCTGTAGCTGTATCAAAGAGCGCCGGGGCGAATATCAAGACGAATTATTGGTCATTCTGGGACCAGAGCAATGAAAGCAATGCAGCCAGTATAGATCATGGCTCCTTTGATAAATTGTTAGCCACCTATGTGATCGTAGATCATCCTTCAGGAATTAATCGTTTCCGATATGCAGATGTCAGCAGCGGTGACAGTAAAAAGTTACGTCGCTATATTGCGGGATTGGCGCGCCTCGACCCCCGGGATTACTCGCGCAAAGAACAGAAGGCTTACTGGCTGAATCTCTACAATGCGCTGATGCTCAGATCGGTGCTGGGTGATTATCCAGTTAAATCTCTGTCTATGGATGCAATTAAAGGTAAAAACCTAATCAGGGTGGCGGGCGTGAAACTTAGTCTTGAGGATATTGAAAACAGGATTTTGCGACCCCTGTGGCAGGATAAAAAAATATTTTTGGCCTAAGCTGTGCCGCTCTAAGCTGTCCCAATATTCAGCAGCAGGCATTTACCTCGGTCAATAGCAAGCAGCTTTTGGAGCGCTCGGTGCGTGAATTTATCAATCACCCCAGGGGAGTGCACCTTAAAAATAAACAGCTGGAGACATCGCAAATTTTTGCATGGTACGGCCAGGATTTCGGCTCTGATAAAAAAATGATCAAGTTTTTTGCCCATTATGCAGAGGATATGAAGGCTCTCTACTTACTTGGCTTTAGGGGCGAGATTGCCTACAGCTTTGACAGCCGGCTAAATGCGCCGGAAACCAGCTGGTCCCCCTAGGTTGTAAATGCAAAAAAATACCAGTCCTACTTGGTGAAAGCTGCGCTCAGCACTTACAATGCCAGCTTTTCAGCAGGCGGAAATATCAATGTCTATTCGCAAGAATCAGCTCGAGGCCAATAAGTTGCAGAAGCGCCTGCGGCGCAATGTGGGCAGTGCAATCGCTGATTACAATATGATTGAAGAGGGCGACCGGGTGATGGTCTGTCTCTCTGGCGGCAAAGATTCCTACGCCATGCTGGATATCCTGATGGGTCTGCAGAGAAATGCCCCGATCAGTTTTGAGCTGATTGCGGTCAATCTTGATCAGAAGCAGCCAGGCTTTCCCGAGGAGGTACTGCCCGCCTATCTGGATACTCTGGATATTGAATATCATATTCTTGAGAAAGATACCTATAGCATAGTGACCAGCAAGATCCCCGAGGGTAAAACCTATTGCAGTCTCTGCTCGCGGCTGCGTCGAGGCACATTGTATGGCTTTGCCGAGGAGATTGGTGCCACCAAGGTTGCCCTGGGACATCACCGCGACGATATTGTTGAGACGCTATTTTTAAATATGTTTCATCAGGGCAAGCTAAAGGCCATGCCGCCAAAACTGCTCTCCGATGATAAGAAAAATATGCTGATCCGGCCCCTGGCCTACTGCCGTGAATCTGATTTAATTGCCCTTGCCGAGCTCAAACAGTTCCCAATTATTCCCTGTAATCTCTGCGGTTCTCAGGACGGCTTGCAGCGCAATGCCGTTAAAGAGATGCTGATTCAGTGGGAGCGACAGTTCCCTGGTCGTATAGATACCATTTTTGGCGCTATTAAGAATGTGTCGCCCTCTCAATTGGCTGATACTGCACTATTCGATTTTGCCGGGCTGGCGTTAGATCGTGAATCTGTGCCCGTCGACAACGACGAACTAGAGACTCATATCCGCGCTATCAACTTATAATAAATTTGGATTCAACCTATGTCGCAGCTCTCTGCACCCACTGTTATAGCTTTTATGGTTTATGTCAGCATAGTGTTGGGCATAGGTTTCTACGCCTATGTGCGCACCAAGAGCGCTGGGGATTATTTCCTTGGGGGCCGTCAGTTATCGCCAGCCGTCTCAGCAATCAGTGCCGGAGCTTCGGATATGAGTGGCTGGGTGCTGTTGGGTTTGCCTGGTTACGCCTACTTGGCGGGTCTGGAAGCAGCCTGGATATCTATAGGTCTGGTGATTGGGGTGGCGGCAAACTGGCTGCTAATGGCTAAGCGACTGCGTATTTACAGCGCTCAACTTGATGATGCGGTTACCTTGCCGGCCTATTTGCAGCGACGCTTTGCTGACTCTACACCCTGGCTCAAGTCCATCGCCTCGGTCAGTATTCTGCTGTTTTTTCTGTTTTATGTGGGTTCCGGGCTGATCGCTGGGGGCAAATTATTTAATGAGGTATTTGGTTTTGACTACCAGATTGCAGTATTTGTCAGTGTTGCACTGATTCTGCTGTATACATTATTAGGTGGCTTTTTGGCGGTGTCCTGGACCGATGTTTTTCAGGGTATTCTGATGCTGCTGGCACTGGTGACTGTGCCTGTGCTGGTGATGAGTCAGGCTGGGGGAGCTGTGGAATTTGCCGGCCGCATCGATCAGCAAAACCCCCAACTATTGAATATTTTTACCTCTGCCGAGGGGCAGACCCTGGGCTGGATGACAATTATTAGTACCATGGGCTGGGGGCTGGGTTACTTTGGCCAGCCGCATATTCTGGCGCGCTTTAAGGCCATTCGCTCGCCTCAGGATACGGGCAGTGCTGCGGCTATTGGCGTCTTCTGGGCGCTGCTCTGCTATATGCTGGCTATACTGGTGGGGCTCAGCGGTATCGCCTTTTTAGATCAGCCACTGGTGGACTCCGAGAAGGTTTTTATTGCTCTGACCAGTCTTATTTTTCATCCACTGGTGGCCGGTGTGCTGCTGGCTGCCATTTTGGCTGCCATTATGAGCACCGTTGATTCGCAGCTGTTGGTCTGCTCGGCCTCTCTGGCTGAAGACCTCTATCCACTGGCTACCAAACAGGAATTAACTGCAGAAAAGCGTCTGCAGGTAGGGCGTATTGCAGTGGTGGTACTGGCGCTGCTGGCCACGATTCTGGCTATGAATCCAGATAGCAAGGTGCTGGATGTTGTGTCCTATGCCTGGGCAGGTCTGGGTGCCTCGCTGGGCCCTGCGATTCTGGTGAGTCTTTACTGGCGTGGTATGACTGCGGCTGGCGCACTGGCTGGTGTGGTTACCGGAGGGGTAACTGTGGTGCTCTGGTCTGGATTAGAGGGCGGGCTTTTTGATCTATATGCTCTGGTTCCGGGTTTTATATTTGCCCTTTTGGCTATTGTTGTTACTAGCCTGATCAGTAAAAGCAGTCTAAACCCAGTCGTGGTTAAGCAGTTCGACCAGATGCACAGTCAGCTTTAGGCCTATTAACAAATAAACGGCCGACCAGTTCTCAGTATGCCTGTGATGGTCATCAACATTTATGGGGCTACTTTTTCCTATACTTCGGAGGTCTATTTCGAGGTTAAAAAACGTCTGTGCACCGAGTCAAAATCCATCAGGGTGATATCACCAAGTTAGCAGTAGATGCCATTGTCTGTGCGGCCAACGGCTGCGGAGACTCAGCAGGGGCAACCGCTGATGGCAATTGCTCGGTGGGGCAGGTGAGTATTGCAGTCGCAGACAATCTTCCCGCCGAGTTTGTTATCCATACTCTGGGACCTATCTGGCGCGGCGGTGATTATCGCGAAGAAGAGCAGTTGGCCTGTTGCTATAACCAGGTGATGGATGCCGCCAAACAGCAAAATATCAAGAGCATTGCCTTTCCGGCTATCAGTTGTGGAGCCTCGGGTTTTCCCACTCACCGCGCGGTTAGAATTGCCATAAGAGAAGTCAACCAGGCTCTGCGCCAAAACCCCTTGCTGGAGTCTGTGGTGTTCTGCTGTTATGACCCTGTGACCACGGCACTCTATCGCACTCAGGTGGGCAAATAATGGGTTTTCCACCAGCGAATACAGACAGGCACTGAGATATTGAGAAAAAATGCAGTAAGCATCAATGTGTAGAAGCCCTCAAGGCTGACAATACTATGCTGCACATAGGCAATCTCCAGAACTACAAAAGCCAGCTCTGCTCTCCCCAGCATACCAAAACCAATTAACAGGCTAGTAGGCTTATCAAAATGGCCTATGGCTCGCGCCGCCAAACCTGCGGATACAATCTGGCCGATAAACATGCCGGCAAATAGAATCAGACTGTAGGGCAACACCTGTAAAAATAACTCGCCATCAAAAATTAGCTTAGTCCCCAGACTGACAAAGAACACAGGACCTATCCAGGCAAAGGCAATATTATTAATCATCTGTCTGGCCTGATCATGAAAGTCGATATTTTGATCATGGTGATAATCAAAGTATTCACGCTTGATAATCAGCCCTGCCATATAGGCGCCTATAGCGGGGTGAAAGCCAAAGAAATCGGCGAGCAGACCCACCAGCAGGGCGATCAGCAATAGCGCCAAGATGCTGTATTCACCCCGCCCCATGGCCAGCATCAGCTTTAAATTAAAGTGGCGTATTAAGGGAACCCGCTCAACCCAGCCAGCATTGACAGGAAATAGCCAGATACCCATAAATGACACTAGTAAAAAGAAGCCCAGTGCCTTGCCGGCGATCAGTAGCAGACTATGAAAAGAAAAGGTTGCCTCGCCTATGGCTATGGGGATCAGAATCACCATCAGCGCCAAAGAAGCAATATTGTCCAGCACTGCCGAGGTCATAATACCGTTTGCGGCAGGGGTGTGGCTAAGCCCCTCGGTCTTTAATGACACCATGCTCAGGGATACGGTGGTCGAGGCCATGGCCAGACCGCAGAGCATTGCTATATGTTTATCGCCCCAAAAATAAAAGGTTGCGCTGTAGGCAACTGCAAAGGGTGTCAGTGCGCCAAACACCGCTATGCCGCAGCTGCGCTTAATACTTTTTAAAAAGTTGCCCGTGTCTTCCTCAAATCCCAGGGCAAACATAATAGTGATAATGCCCAACTCGGCAAAATTGGCAATAAAGATGGGCATTTGCGTGGGTAGAATACCCAGATTGACCAGGGTGGAGCCCAAAAACAGATACCAGAGAACCGGCGTCAGTCTGGTGCGGTGAGCAATAAAAGAGGCGACAAATACGCTGGTCCAGATAATGGCCAGAATGCTTAGATCATGCACGGCAATAAATTCAGTGATTAACTCCTTTAAATTTAGCGCAGCCTGAGCAAGTTTGCCTGCTACATTTTTTCCATGACCTCAATGCCCAGCAGATCCAGACCCTGAGCCAGGGTTGCCGCGCTCAGGGCGCAGAGTTGCAGGCGACTCTGCTGAGTGGCACTGTCGACGCCATCTTTTAATACCGGGCACTGCTCATAGAAGGACATAAAGGCGCTGGCCAGTTCATAGAGATAGGTACAGAGGCTGTGGGGGTAGCAATCTGCAGCTACCTGATCCAGTACATCGTTAAACTGCAGCAATTTCAGAGCCAGAGTTTTTTCCTGAGGCTGTTGCACAGATATGGGGGCCGAGAAACCTTCAGGTACTATGCCTGCCTTACGGAAGATGCTGCGTATTCTGGTGTAGGCATATTGCAGATAGGGGGAGGTGTTGCCTTCAAAAGACAGCATGGCATCCCAGTCAAAAATATAGTCATTGGTGCGGGTTTTACTTAGATCGGCATATTTAATAGCGCCAATACCCACTTTGCGGGCAATATCTGCGACTTCGTCAGCAGCCAGGTCCGGATTTTTCTCACTGACCAATACCTGTGCACGCTCTACCGCCTCTACCAGCAGATCGGCCAGCTTAATGGTGCCGCCGCTGCGGGTTTTAAAGGGCTTGCCATCGGCTCCCATCATGGTGCCAAAGGCATGGTGCTCTAGGCTGACATGCTCGGGTACAAAGTTGGCTTTGCGACCAGTGATAAAAACCTGTCTCATATGCAGGGACTGGCGGGCATCGATAAAGTACAGAATGCGGTCGGCCTGCAACTGACCCACTCTATGCCTTAGGCAGGCCAGATCGCTGGTGGCATAGAGGAAGCCACCGCCAGATTTTTGTACGATCATGGGTGAGGGGTCGCCATTTTTATCGGCCAGTTCATCGAGAAAAACCACTTTCGCGCCCTCGGAATCCACCGCCAGGCCCTGAGCTACCAGCTCATTGAGCACATTGTCGAGATCGTCGTTGTAGGAGCTTTCTGCGGCTATATGCTCTTCGCGCAGGCCGACATTAAGTTGTTTGTAGATTTCTATATTGTGGGCCACAGAGATATCGATAAATTTTTGCCAGAGTTTGCGACAGTGGGCATCGCCAGATTGCAGTTTAACCACATAGGCCCGCGCCTTGTCGGCAAACTCTGGGTCGGCATCAAAATGCTTTTTGGACTGCTGATAAAACAGCTCCAAATCATTGAGTGCTAAATCGGCCTGTTCGCCTTCACCCAGATGCAACTCCAGCTCGGCAATCAGCATGCCAAACTGAGTTCCCCAGTCCCCCATATGGTTTTGACGATAGACATTGTGACCCTGGAATTCCAGCAGCCGTGCCAGCGCATCGCCAATAATAGTGGAGCGAAGATGGCCTACATGCATCTCTTTGGCGAGATTGGGCGAAGAATAGTCGACTACTATATTTTGCGGCTTGGCTGCCTTAGCTACGCTGTCTTCGCCCAGGCTTGCAGCCAGAAATTTATTGGCCAAAGTAATATTAATAAATCCCGGCCCAGCGATTTCGAGTTTTTCGGCAATGCCGTCGAGATCGAGATTGTCGATTATCAGTTGAGCCAGCTCCCGTGGATTGGTTTTCATACGCTTGGCGGCGCCCATGGCGCCATTGGCCTGGTAGTCGCCAAACTGAGGTTTGCCGCTTAGCGCAAGCATAGGTGAGCAGTCATCTGGAATTCCCGCAGCCTGCATGGCTGCAGTTATTCTATTAATAAGAGTATCTTTTATGCTCATTTATGGTGCGTTTCCACTGGTCGAAGAGGTTTAAGCAGCGGATTGTAGGTTTACCGTCACTGAAAGCAAAGCCAAACTTGCAAAAAATCAACTTATTGATATAGTTTTGCCCCATGCTCTGGTTGCAGGGCTGGCATTCAACTACTGCGGACTAATAATGGAACCTACTCTTATCACCCAAGGCCTGGATTTATTGCTCTATGGTATGGGTACGGTGTTTACTTTTTTGACTCTGCTAGTGGGTATCATAGCAGTCATGTCAGGCCTGGTTAACCGCTTTGTCGGGGCAGAGACTGAACTGGCCGAAGGCCCGGTAGCGCAGCAGACCAATGGAGTTGAGCCGCGGATTGCAAAAGTCATTCAAGCTGCTATCGACCAGCATCGTGGCCGCAAGTAAAACCCTGTTTTATATAGCTGTAAGCGTAACCCGCAATATCATTAACTAACACGGACATCACTATGCCCTCTAACACGCCTGCGCTTGGAATAACCGAAGTTGTTCTTCGCGACGCCCACCAATCTTTGTTTGCCACCAGAATGCGCATTGACGATATGTTGCCAATTGCTGAGAAACTGGATCAGATTGGTTATTGGTCAATGGAATCCTGGGGTGGTGCAACCTTTGACTCTTGCATTCGCTATCTTGGAGAAGACCCCTGGGATCGTATCCGGGAAATTAAAAAGGCGATGCCCAATACGCCGCAGCAGATGCTGTTTCGCGGGCAGAATATTCTCGGTTATCGTCACTATGCCGACGATGTGGTAGAGAAGTTTGTTGAGCGCGCAGCCATCAATGGTATTGATGTAATCCGCGTATTTGACGCTATGAATGATATGCGCAACCTTGAAACTGCTCTGCGTGCGGTCAAGCAGGTGGGCAAGCATGCTCAGGGCACTATCTCTTACACCGTGAGCCCGGTGCATACCATTGATCTTTGGGTAGATCAGGCGCGGCAGATAGAGGATGCCGGCGCAGACTCTATCTGTATTAAAGATATGGCGGGCCTGCTCACTCCCTATGTAGGTTATGAGCTGGTGACCAAGCTTAAAAAAGCCGTCTCCATTCCACTGCAACTCCACGCCCATGCTACCACTGGCCTATCGACCACGACCATTACCAAGTGTGTCGAAGCTGGCATTGATAATGTGGATACTGCAATTTCTTCAATGTCTATGACCTATGGCCACTCAGCCACCGAATCTGTGGTTTCTATTTTTGAGGGCTCAGAGCGCGATACAGGTCTTAAGATAGAAAAGCTGGAGGAAATTGCCGCCTACTTTAGAGAGGTGCGCAAAAAATACAGCGCTTTCGAAGGTTCTCTGCGAGGCGTTGACTCGCGAATTCTGGTGGCTCAGGTACCAGGCGGCATGTTAACCAATATGGAATCACAGCTGCGCGAGCAGGGTGCTGGTGATCGATTGGACGATGTATTGGCAGAGATTCCCCGGGTGCGCGAGGATCTGGGCTTTATTCCACTGGTTACTCCCACCTCACAGATTGTTGGCACTCAGGCGGTACTCAATGTCTTGACCGGCGAGCGTTACAAATCTATTTCCAAAGAGACAGCGGGCGTGCTGCGGGGCGAATATGGTGCCGCGCCTGCACCGGTTAATGCTGAGCTGCAGGCCCGTGTCCTCGACGAAGGAGAGGAGCCAATTACCTGCCGTCCAGCCGATAATCTCGACCCGGAACTGGAAGCCCTGACCACAGAGTTGGAAGGGCTGTCGGCAGAGCATGGATTCCAGCTCTGTACGGGTGAGGGACAGATCGACGATGTGCTGACCTACGCGCTATTCCCCCAGGTCGGCCTCAAATTCTTGAAGAACAAAGATAACCCCGCTGCCTTTGAGCCGGTACCTGCTGCTGGCGGGCCTGTGCAGACCAATGAAGCTGGAGAAGAAGTTTATACCGTAGAGGTGGAGGGCAAGTCCTATACAGTGACTGTGGCCAATGGTGGCGATGTTAGCGCTATAGCTAGTGATGGTGCCAGCGCAGCGGCTCCGTCTGCCGGATCAGCAGCGCCAGTGGCGGCAACCGGTGGTTCCCCTGTTAATGCACCCTTGGCTGGTACCGTGGTTAAGGTACTGGTCAAGCCGGGTCAGGCAGTTGCTGAGGGCGAGAGTATTATTATTCTCGAAGCCATGAAGATGGAGACCTCGGTAAGTGCACCAGCAGCAGGTACCATTGTTGAGGTTAGGGTTCAGGGCGGTGATAGCTGTACCGTAGGCGATGTACTGGTCACTCTGGCCTAAGGAGCCCTGAACTATGGAAAATTTAATTAGCCTCTGGGCAAGCTCCGGTATAGCGCAGTTACAGTTGGGCCAGCTAGTGATGATGGTCGTAGGGCTGACGTTGCTGTTTCTCGCTATCAGCAAAGGCTTTGAGCCGCTGCTACTGGTGCCTATTGGTTTTGGCACCATTCTGGCCAATATTCCCGGCGCTGGATTTGATGCAGCACCTATCTATGACTCCATGGGCAATATGGAGAGCCCCGGTGGGCTGCTCTACTACATTTATCATGCAGGTATTGAAACCGGTCTGTTCCCCCTGATAATTTTTATGGGTGTGGGTGCCATGACTGACTTTGGCCCATTGCTGGCCAACCCCAAAACCCTGATGCTGGGTGCTGCGGCTCAGGTAGGTATCTTTACTACCGTGCTGGGTGCTGTGGCTCTAAGTCATTTTGGTATTCTAGACTTTAGCATTCGCGATGCAGCGTCAATTGGCATTATTGGCGGGGCCGATGGGCCGACAGCAATTTTTGTTACCAGCAAGTTGGCACCGGATCTGCTGGGTGCAATCGCTGTAGCTGCCTATTCCTATATGGCTCTGGTGCCTATTATTCAACCGCCGATTATGCGCGCCCTGACCACACCTGCCGAGCGCGAGATCAAGATGGAGCAGCTGCGTCCTGTGACCAAGGCGGAGCGTATCCTGTTTCCGCTAACCCTGCTGGTATTGGTGGCCATGTTGCTGCCTGATGCTGCGCCTCTGTTGGGTATGTTCTGTTTTGGTAATCTGATGCGTGAATGCGGCGTGGTCAATCGATTAAGTGATACCACTCAGAATGCGCTGATTAACATTGTTACCATTTTTCTGGGTTTGGGCGTGGGCTCTAAAATGAGTGCGGAAAAGTTTCTTAATCCCGAAACCATGGGTATTTTGGCCCTGGGCGCTGTGGCGTTCTGTATAGGTACCGCCTCGGGAGTGCTGATGGCCAAGCTGATGAATACCATGTCGACCCATAAGGTCAATCCATTGATTGGAGCCGCAGGCGTGTCAGCTGTGCCAATGGCCGCCCGGGTTGCCAATAAAGTTGGCCTGGAGGCCAATCCTCACAACTTCCTGCTGATGCATGCCATGGGCCCCAATGTGGCGGGGGTGATTGGCTCTGCAGTGGCTGCTGGTGTGATGATTAATCTTGTGAGTGGTATGTGATGGGCCCTGTAGAGCAGAGCATCCATGACTCTGTGGCTGGGCAGTTCGCGCCCGACCTGTTACAGCTGACCAATGAGAGTCATATGCACTCGGTGCCACCAGGTTCGGAGAGTCACTTCAAGCTGGTACTGGTCACAGACCAGTTTGAGGGCTTGCGACTGGTGCAGCGACACCAGCAGATATATAAATTGCTGGCAGACCAGCTTGCCGGCCCTGTTCATGCGCTGGCTCTGCACACCTATACAGTCGCAGAGTGGGGCGAAACTGCTGCCGGGGCACCAGATTCCCCTGATTGTCTAGGCGGCAGCAAGTCCAAATAACCCCGTTTTTTTGGGCTTTTCTCCCATTGACCTCAGTGTCAGCCGATTCACCGCATATATATCCCTATTCACCGTATTGGTATGGTGATCAGCGCAGAAGGCGCAGAGAATCCGCAATTGAAATTGTTTTAATTTCTATGATTAACTCGAATTATAAAAACTCATTTTAGGGGGAGTTATGCTTCAGCAAACAACCATTGGTATGTCAGCCTGGTTAAAAGGCCTTTTGCAAACCAATCATCTGGGTGCAATAGTTGCACTTTCATTTTCTTTAGTTCTGTCGGCCTGTGGTGGCGGCGGTGGCAACACAACTGATATTTCAGCTGAGCCCGGTCCAGATGGTGTTGCACCTACTCTGACTGCAGTGACTATTGCCAACAGTTTCAACTCTAGTGACAAGGTTGCGTTGGGCGACGAGATCGTTTTGCTATTCACCGCCAGCGAATCTTTGCTCAAGCCCACAGTTATTATCGGTGGTGCAGTTGCTACTGTGTCTGGTCAGCATTCCTCATGGTCCGCTGCGCGCACCATGGTAGAAGCCGATGAAGACGGAGCGATTACGTTCACGATATCTTTCTCTGACGTTAGTGGTGTAGCTGGTGTTGATGTTACCTCTACTACTGATAGTAGCACTGTCACTTACTGTGCTGCTGGTTGTCCTGAAGAAGGTGAGGACGAAGGCATTGTTGGTGACTGGAAGCTAGCGCCTGAAGCTGGTGCTCTGGGCGTAGGTCCCTCTAAGGGTGACACTAGCTGGTTTACCAGCAGTGCAGCTACAGTGACTGAGCGTGCTTGTCTGTTTGACGATATCTTCCGCTTTGGTTCAGATGGAAGCTTCGCTAACGTGATGGGTGATCAGACCTGGCTTGAGCCTTGGCAGGGTACTGACCCTGAAGCCTGTGGCACGCCTCTTGCACCCCATAACGGTGCTAATGCTGCTACCTATGTTCATGATGAGGCCGCTGGCACATTGGCCGTTTCTGGCTTAGGTGCTCATATTGGTTTGGCCAAGGTCTATAACGGTGGCGAGCTGTCAAGCGCAGCCGATGCTGTGTCTGACATTGTCTACACCATCACAGCAATGACTGCTACCACTATGACGCTGGATATCGAGATTGCTGGTGGCGGCTATTGGCGTTTCAAGCTGGCTAAGATCCTCCCTCCTGCGATCGCAGGTGACTGGAAGCTAGCGCCTGAAGCTGGTGCTCTGGGTGTAGGTCCCTCTAAGGGTGACACTAGCTGGTTTGCCAGCAGTGCAGCTACAGTAACTGAGCGTGCCTGTCTGTTTGACGATATCTTCCGCTTCGGTGAAGACGGAAGCTTCGCCAACGTGATGGGTGATCAGACCTGGCTTGAGCCATGGCAGGGTACTGACCCTGAAGCCTGTGGCACGCCTCTTGCGCCCCATAACGGTGCTAACGCTGCTACCTATGTTTATGATGAAGCTGCTGCCACTGTTACTGTCAATGGTTTAGGTGCCCATCTTGGTCTAGCCAAAGTGTTTAACGGTGGTGAGCTAGCTAGCTCAGCTGATGCTAAAGAGAGCATCACCTACACTATTACCGCACAGACTGACACCACAATGACTCTGGATATCGAGATTGCTGGTGGTGGTTACTGGCG
>DDCQ01000073.1:31391-33503 GCA_002334915.1 Porticoccaceae bacterium UBA2002 | reverse complement strand
GTATTCATACTTTTATTACGTCTCCGTTATTACAGATCTTGCTTAGATATCAATACCACCGAAGGACATAAAGCCCAGGGATATAAGACCCACGGTAATAAATACGATACCCAGCCCCTGTAGGCCTTCTGGAATATCACTATATTTTAATTTTTCGCGAATGCCGGCCAGTACAGCGATAGCCAGTGCCCAGGAAGTGCCAGAGCCAAGGCCATAAACCACGGATTCTGCAAAATCAAAGCCCCGCTCCGCCATCAACAGAGAACCACCCAGAATCGCACAGTTCACCGTAATCAATGGCAGGAACACACCCAGCGCGTTGTATAGCGCAGGCACATACTTGTCCAGCACCATCTCCAGTATCTGCACCATGGCGGCAATAACACCGATAAAACACAGGTACATCAAAAAGCTTAGATCCACATCAGGCAGGCCAGCCCAGGCCAGTGCACCATCGGCCAGCAGGTAGTTAAGCAGCAGGTTATTGACCGGCACAGTAATGGTCTGCACCACAATAACTGCAATACCCAGACCAATAGCAGCATTGATTTTCTTCGACAGTGCCAGAAAGGTACACATGCCTAGAAACATGCTCAGGGCAATATTATCAATAAAGATCGAGCGGACTAAGATACTTAGATAATGTTCCATCAGGCCACCTCGCTCGGGCGACTATTGGCGGTGATCTTAAAGTCAGGCTGTTCCACCTGCTTTTTGTCGTAGATACGGATCACCCAGATCAACAAACCGATCAGGAAGAAGGCACTGGGTGCCATTAACATCATTCCATTAGCCACATACCAGCCACCATCGGTAGTCAGGCTCAGGACTTCATAGCCCCACAGCTTGCCCGCGCCAAACAGCTCGCGGAAAAATGCGACTACCATCAGCACCATGCTGTAACCCAGGCCATTGCCTATGCCATCGTAAAAACTGGCCATTGGCGGGTTCTTCATGGCGAATGCTTCAGCGCGCCCCATCACAATACAGTTGGTGATAATCAGACCCACAAATACCGACAGCTGCTTGCTGATATCGTAAGCCACAGCCTTAAGCACCTGATCCACCACAATCACAAGCGAAGCAATAATAGTCATCTGCACAATAATACGGATGCTATTGGGAATATGGTTGCGAATAATAGAAACAAACAGATTGGCGAACGCGGCTACCGTGGTTAGCGCCAGGCACATCACAAAGGCAACCTTCATACTTGAGGTTACCGCCAGTGCCGAACAGATTCCCAGAATCTGTAGTGCCACCGGATTATTGGCAACAATAGGCTCCAATAAGGTGTCTTTAACTTTTGACATTGTTTAGGCCTCCCCTGCTTTTAAAGAATTGATCAGCGGTCTAAAGCCCTGATCGCCCAGCCAGTAGCGCACCAGATTATCAACGCCCCTGGTGGTCAATGTGGCTCCGGCCAGACCATCGATCTGTGCCTCAGAACCAGCGCGGCTCAAATCAGCTTTGCCTTTTAATACAGTAATGGTCAGCTCACCCTGATTGTAGGCCTGCTTGCCCACCCAACTGGCTTTCCATCTGGGATTATCCACTTCGCCACCCAGACCTGGAGTCTCGGTATGCTCATAGAAACCAATACCGGCGACAGTCTCAAGGTCAGCCTCCAGGGCCAGAAACCCATAGAGAGTCGACCACAGGCCATAACCTTTAATTGGCAGAATAATCTTTTCGATGCCCTGCTCACCCTCAACCATATACACAGTGGCGTAATTGGCGCGGCGTTTAATCTTGGCCGGATCCTGTTTGGGATCCAGAGCCATGGATAGTGCCGGATCCTTGGACGCCTTGCGCTGATCATAGGTCGCCGCATCAACCGCATCGGTAAACTCACCAGTCTGCAGATCCACCACACGGGTGCTGATCTGCTCAAACTGAGTCTCAATGGAAACACCCTGTTGCAGCAGACCTGCAGAGGCGAGAATATTGGTTTTCAGGTCCAGCAGCTTGTTCACTTCCTGAGTGGGTCGCAAAATCACCGCGGCGCTGGAAACCACCACAGCGCAGACCACACAGAGGGCCAGTGCTACACCAAATGTTTTAGAAATACTGTCATTACCCACGAGCCAGTCTCCTTTTAATGTTGCCCTG
>DDCQ01000073.1:31049-31317 GCA_002334915.1 Porticoccaceae bacterium UBA2002 | reverse complement strand
CGAATCAGAATCACCATCACACCGATTAAAATGCCGTACCAGAATTTGCCTGTATTGGTCATCGCCGCAGACACCGGATCCGTGGCCATAAAGATGGCACCAAAGGCAAAGCCACCAATCACCCAGTGCCAGTAGAATGGCACGGCAAACATGGGGTTGGTTGAATCAATATTATTAAACAGTATGGACAGAGCCGCAGAACCTATAAGTACACCGGTAATAATTCGCCAAGAGGCAATACGCATCACCAGCAGCAACACCGCACCCA
>DDCQ01000073.1:30379-30974 GCA_002334915.1 Porticoccaceae bacterium UBA2002 | reverse complement strand
TCGGCGGCAGCTACAGAGAGCATGGTAGCGCCAGTGTAGCCGTCCACTGCAGACCAGACTGCGTCGCCAGACATATAGGCCGGGTAAGCAAAGTACAGAAATGCGCGACCGGTTAATGCTGGGTTAAGGAAGTTTTTGCCAGTACCGCCAAATACTTCTTTACCAATCACAATACCAAAGCTGATACCCACAGCCACCATCCACAGTGGCAGATCCGGAGGACAGCACAGAGCAAACAGAATCGAGGTGACAAAGAAGCCTTCGTTCACTTCATGGCCGCGCACCGAGGCAAACAGCACCTCCCAAAAACCGCCCACGATAAAAGTAGTCATATAAATGGGCAGGAAGTAAGCAGCGCCGTGGATCATATTGTCCCACAGGCTAGTGGCATCATAGCCAGCCAGCAGGCCAATAAAGACGCCGCGCAGACCCTCCTGGGACACCATGCCCATATCCGCCATAATGGTATTGGCCTGAAACCCTATGTTCCACATACCGAAGAACATAGTGGGGAAAGTTGCCAGCCATACAGTGATCATCACACGCTTAAGATCAATGCCATCGCGAACATGGGAGCTGTTCTTGGTAATGTCCG
>DDCQ01000073.1:23897-30332 GCA_002334915.1 Porticoccaceae bacterium UBA2002 | reverse complement strand
AAAAGTGCATACCACTTTTCCCATTTGCCGCCCTTGTGGAACTTTGGCTCTAATTTATCGAGAAGATTACGCATCATGGGCTTAACCCTCCTTTTCAATTCTAGTTAGGTTGTCGCGCAGAATGCCGCCGTACTCATGCTTGCCTACACAGACATAGGTGTAGAGGCCGACATCTTCTTCGTCCAACTCCAGACAGCCCAGCTTTTGGGCCATTTCTGTATCGCCGACAATCAGCGAGCGCAGCAGCTGCACAGGCAACAGATCTAGCGCAGTCACATCTTCATAGCCACCCACAGGCACCATGGCCCGTTCGCTGCCATTGGTGCTGGAGGTCATATTAAATAGTTTGTTGCTCAGCGATGAGGCAAAGATGGGCAGTGCAGAATGCTTGTTCACACCAGCGCGCAGATAGTGCAGAAACTCACGTTCGCGGCCTTCGCGAATCACCGAGACCTGATTGTGGTAGCGGCCCAAAAAGGCAAAGGCACCGGTAGCCTTGCGGCCCGCAAGCACAGAACCAGAGATGATACGGTTTTCATCATTGGCCAGTTCACCAATCACTAACTGGTTGAGGTTAGCGCCGAGCTGAGTACTAAGCAGTCTTGGCTGGGTAACCTGAGGGCCGCCAAGAGCAACCACGCGGGCGGTATCCAGCTTGCCAGTGGTAAACAGGGCGCCAGTGGCAATCACATCCTGATAGCCAATCGACCAGACTGTTTTGTCTGCACTGACCGGGTCGACAAAATGGATATGGGTGCCAGGCAAACCAGCCGGGTGAGGACCACTGAAACTGATATCGCGAACGCCATCAATCTGTTCCCCGGAAACTGCTGAGTCTGGGGCGACACAGACATTGACCGGGCCATCAGTCAAATGGGCCAATACTTTAAGACCATTGGCGAAGTCTTCGCTGCGCTGGGCAATAATCACCGCTGGGTCAGCGGCCAGTGGATTAGTATCCATGGCAGTCACAAAGATCGAGGCCGGGCTGGAGTCAATCGCCGGAACCTTTGAATAGGGTCTGGTGCGCAGGGCAACCCACTGTCCAGAGTTAACCAGATTATCAACCACCTCTGCACGATCCAGATCAGATAATTTGGCAGCCTTATAAGACTTAAACTTCTCTGCCTTGTCACCATCGACATCGATAACCAGCGACTGAAACAGGCGTCGCTCGCCACGGTTAATGGCGACCACCTTGCCCGCCGCTGGCGCAGTAAATACAACACCTTGATTCTTCTTATCCGAAAATAGTATCTGACCCCGAGTGACGCGATCACCTTCGCGCACCGCCATAGTGGGCTTCATGCCTGGATAATCGGATCCGATTACCGCCACCTGACTTATCTTGGGGCCATCTTGGACAATCTGCTCCGGCGCACCGGCAATAGGCAGATCTAATCCTCGACGAACTTTGATCATATGGAAATACCACTAGTCTAATTTAAATTCTGGCTGCAATACCAAGCTCTTGCGGCCCATCAAATAGCCGCCTCTCAAACTCAACTTTAAGCTCGAGAACTGTGCAAATTACGTTGTAGTCCGCCCAATGAGTAACCTCTGAAAAATAGTTAAAATTGGCCGATTTAGATTGCGCGGGATTATAAAGGTCTGGGCGTCGTGATACCAGTGCTGCAGCTCTTTTAAAGCCAATCTGAAGGTTTTTTTGTTATTAAATAGGAAATGCTTGCGCAAACCTGCGCTGGCGCCATTATTTACCAGCTATTGCGGCACTCACGCAGGGCCAAAAACACCTCTGTCGGACTCGCCGTCGACTGTAATTGAGCAAAGTTTTCGATCACCTCGGGGCTATCTGTGCGGAAAAAGGTATTAATCTGCCTCTCCTCTCCCAGATTGGTAATCAAAGCCTCATTGGGGTCCTGAGATTCCACCTGCTGTAGCAACTCCGCCGCCAGGGTATTACCCGGCTCTCGATCCAGGGTAAAACGCAGGTTGTTAACAATGTAATCATGTCCAGGATAAAGCAGTGTTTCGTCAGGCAATGCATCCACCTGACTAAACACGGTGTTGGCGAGAATATCTGGGTCGCCCCCATAGTGGCAGTGCCCCACCCCAGCATTAAAAATAGTATCGCCACTGAACAGCGCCGGGACCTCAGTTTTGGATAGCAGACAGATATGGCTCATGGTATGCCCTGGCGTATCCAGCACCTCCAGCTCAACCGAGCTGCCAATCTTAACCACAGCTCCCGCCTGCAGCCCCCTGTCCATACCTGCAATCTTATCCCGGGCATTGACATGAGCCAGCACCGTTGCACCAGTGGCGGCAACCATTGCCTGATTGCCGTCAATATGGTCAAAGTGCTCATGAGTATTGAGAATCTGAGTGATCTTCCAGCCCAGCGCCTCAGCCCGCTGCAACACCAGCTGGTGATCAAAAGGGTCTATGGCCAAAGCTTCCAGCGTATCTGGACAGGCCACCAGATAGTGGAAATTGCGTAACGGATTATCTGTCCAGATCTGCTCTACCAGCATGGTTTTAGCCTTCTAATGTTTTAACCTTCGAGAGGATAGCTGGGCCAGACCACGCCAGCAAATTTTTCAAGACAGCGCACGACCTGACAGCTGTAGCCAAACTCATTGTCATACCAGCAGTACAGCACACAGCTATTACCATCGACAATGGTTGCCTGAGAATCCAGCACACAGGCCTGACGTGAGCCAACAAAGTCTGTAGACACCGCCTCGGTGGACACGGTATAGCCAATTTGCTGCTGCAAACTGGAGTGCAGGGCTTTTTGTCGCAGAAACTCATTGAGCTCGCCCACATTGGTCTCTCTACCCAGTTGCAGATTAAGAATAGCCATGGACACATTGGGCGTAGGCACCCTGATAGCATTGCCAGTTAACTTGCCCCTGAGCTCAGGAATAGCCTTGGCCACCGCCTTGGCTGCCCCTGTTGACGTCAGTACCATATTCAGCGCTGCACTGCGTCCCCGACGATCACCCTTATGGTGGTTATCAATCAGATTTTGGTCATTGGTATAGGCGTGAACAGTCTCTACATGGCCATTATTAATACCGTACTCATCAAGCAGGCACTTTAATACAGGCACAATAGCATTGGTGGTGCAGGACGCCGCCGAGATAATGCTGCGCTCCGGAGTAATTTCATGGTGATTGATACCGTAGACAATATTGGGAATATCATCCCCCGCCGGCGCCGTTAACAGCACCTTGGAAGCCCCGGGCCGCAGGTGGCCGCCAAGACCTGCATTGTCTTTCCACACACCGGTATTGTCGACAATCAGGGCATTGTTAATGCCGTATTCAGTGTAGTCTATTTCTTCTGGACTGTTGGCGTAGATCACCTTGATCGGATTGCCATTGACCACCAGAGTATTACTTTCGCTAAGCACCCGGATGGTACCTTTAAATGATCCGTGCACAGAATCTCTGCGCAGCAGTGCCGCTCGTTTTTCCAGGTCATTGTCCAGCTTGCTCTTGCGAATAACAATTGCTCGCAGACGCAATACATCGCCACCGCCCGCCTTGTCGATCAGAATTCTCGCTACCAGCCGACCTATGCGCCCAAAACCATAGAGCACCACATCCTGGGGCTCAGGCAGTGGCTTTATATCTGAGCCTACAATCTCCGCCAACTCATCCTGAACAAAGTCATCGACCGAGCGACCATTGCCACCCCTCTGGTATTTGACCACCATTTTTCCCAGATCTAAATGAGCTGGGCCGAGCTGCAGTTTTGCTACAGCGTCCAGCATCGGCGCGGTATCAAACTCACTGAGCTCATTCATCTCCACCTGACGCACAAAGCGGTGAGCCTTCATCAAGTCAGTAACAGACTTGTTAACCATATTGTTGCCATACATATAGGTGCTGACATTGCGCTCTCGATAGAGCTTGCCAATCACCGGGATCATGCCCTCAGCAAGCGCTTCCCGCTGCTTCCAATCTTTAAAAAAATCATCTGGTAAGGGTCTTTTTTGCTCAGTCATGCCTTGGGTCCTTTTGCACATTAGAGAGACTTGTCATTATCCGGCAGTCAGGAAGCCCAGACAATCAACAATTTATTTAATCACTATGATAGACAATATATCTACAATCAATACTCCTAGATAAGTAGAATAGTGGGCAAATTCGTTTTGTCCCATGGCCATTGGCGACACCCACAGACAGATAACCTATTATTTATGAGTATTATCCAGCAACGCCCCGCATCTAAGCCCGGTGACAAACAGCATTGGGGTGAGTTGCGTGCGGCCGGGCGCGCCCTGGCTGTGACAGAGTCAGCTATTAACTTCGAGGGATTAACCCTGCTGATTACCGAGACTGCCCGACAGGCTGCAGAACAGACCCGTGCCCTGCAATTTTTTGCCGCCGAGCAACAGCTGCCAATCTTTACCTTCCCCGACTGGGAAACACTGCCCTATGATATTTTCTCCCCCCATCAGGATATTGTTTCCGCGCGCCTGCAAACTCTGGCTAGTCTGCCCACAGCCCAGCGTGGCATTATTGTGGTTCCGCTATCGACATTGATGCACCGCATTGCACCCACAGATTTTGTCGCCTCGCGCACCTTTAGCTACAATCTGGGCGAGGATTTAGACCGAGCCAAGCTTCAAGACCAGCTCAGCCGCGCCGGCTACAAGCGGGTAGATACAGTTTTTGAACATGGCGAATTCGCCTTTCGCGGCTCTATTATTGATATCTTCCCCATGGGTGAGAAGACTCCATTCCGCATAGATCTGCTCGACGATGAAATTGAATCCCTGCGCCTGTTTGACCCTGAGAGCCAGCGCACCAAAGAAACCGTTGATCAACTCATGCTGCTGCCTGCCCGGGAGTTTCCCCTGGATGCCGAAGCCATTAATCTGTTTCTCAATAACTGGCATGACCATTTTGATCATGACCCAAGCCTGTGCTCTATCTACACAGATATAAATGATGGCATAGCCCCCCAGGGCATTGAATATTATCTGCCGCTGTTCTTTAAGCAGACTGCGACATTGTTCGATTATCTGCCAGATCAGGTGCAGCTCTTTACTCAGGCTGGCATTGAAGAGGCGGCAGAGTATTTCTGGCAGGATATCAATAGTCGCTATGAAGAATACGCTGTTGACCCAGCACGACCTATTCTGCCACCTGGGGAAATCTTTATTCCTGTCGACAGTCTGTTTCAGTCGCTCAAGCAGCTGCCGAGAACCATAATTAGCCATGAACTGCTTGAAGAGCGAGCGGGACAGGCCAACCTGCAGCTGCATGCAGTGCCGGATGTGGCCGTTAATGCCAAGTTGGTTAATCCCCTGGCCAATCTGCAAGCCTTTATTGACCAGTGTCCGGCAGACACCCGCATTCTATTTTGCGCAGAATCACCAGGCCGCCGGGAAGTGCTCTCCGATCTGCTAAAAGCCATTGAGCTGACACCCCAGCCGGTCGACCACTGGCAGCAGTTTGTGGACGGCCAGGCCAGTTATGGCATTACTACCTATGCAATCGATCAGGGCGTCTACTGCCCCACACAAAAACTCTGCCTGATAACTGAGGGCGAGCTATTTGGTCAGCAGGTGATGCAGCGACGGCGCCGATCAAAGGCCTCAGAGTCACCAGACTATGTATTTAAAAATCTGGCAGAGCTCAAAGTTGGCTCTCCGGTGGTACATATAGAGCATGGAGTGGGCCGCTATCAGGGGCTGGTGACTCTGGAGGTTGACCGCTCGGTGCAGGAGTTTCTGATGCTTACCTATGCAGACGATGCCAAGCTCTATGTGCCGGTATCCTCTCTCCATTTGATCAGTCGCTTCGGTGGCGGTGATCAGGTGGCCGCGCCCCTCAATCGTCTAGGCACAGACAAATGGGATAAGGCCAAAGAGAAAGCCGCTAAACAGGTGCGCGATACCGCTGTCGAATTACTGGATATCTACTCCCGTCGCGCCGCGCGCAAAGGCTTTGCCTGCACTGAAAATGAAGAGGACTATCGCAAATTTAGCAGCGACTTCTCCTTTGAGGAAACCGCCGATCAGCAGGAGGCCATAGATGCAGTGCGCCGCGACCTGCTGAGCTCTCAGCCAATGGATCGCTTGGTATGCGGTGATGTGGGCTTTGGTAAAACCGAAGTAGCCATGCGCGCCGCCTTTACGGTGGTCTCCAGCGGCAAACAGGTGGTTATTCTGGTGCCCACCACATTGCTTGCCCACCAGCATCTGCAAAATTTTCAGGACCGCTTTGCCAGCTGGCCGGTCCGCATAGAAGAACTATCACGCTTTAAGACCAATAAAGAGCAGGAGGAGATAATTGCCGCCACCGAAGCAGGCAAGGTTGATATCCTTATTAGTACCCACAAACTGCTCCATGCACAGATAGACTTTAGCCAGCTGGGCCTGATGATTATTGATGAAGAGCATCGTTTTGGTGTGCGCCAGAAAGAGAAAATCAAGTCTCTGCGCAGCTCGGTGGA
>DDCQ01000073.1:0-23820 GCA_002334915.1 Porticoccaceae bacterium UBA2002 | reverse complement strand
ATACTACGAGAAATAATGCGCGGCGGTCAGGTGTACTTTCTGCACAATGATGTCAAAAGCATTCAGCGGGTCTCTAATGAGCTGGCAGAACTGGTGCCCGAGGCTCGTATCCGGATAGCCCACGGCCAGATGCGCGAGCGCCAGCTGGAGCAGGTGATGTCGGACTTTTATCACCAGCGCTTCAATGTGCTGGTATGCACCACCATTATCGAAAACGGTATTGATGTGCCCAGCGCCAATACCATATTGATCGAGCGAGCGGATAAATTTGGCCTTGCCCAACTGCATCAGCTGCGCGGCCGTGTGGGTCGATCCCATCACCAGGCCTATGCCTACCTAATGACCCCTCAGGATAAAAAACTGACCGCCGACGCCACCAAGCGACTGGAGGTTATCTCTGCTGCCGATCATCTGGGTTCTGGCTTCACGCTGGCCACCAATGACCTGGAGATTCGCGGCGCTGGAGAGCTGCTCGGCGAAGAGCAGAGCGGTCATATTCAGGCTATAGGCTTTACCCTCTATCTGGAAATGTTAGATCGAGCAGTCAATGCCATCCGCAATGGCGCCATACCGGATCTGGATGCTGCCCTGCACCAGGGCGTTGAGGTCAATATGCATATACCGGCGCTGATACCCGATGACTATCTGCCCGATGTCAATATGCGCCTGACTCTCTACAAACGGCTGTCCAATTGCCAGACCAAAGAGCAACTTCACGAGCTACAGGTGGAAATGATCGACCGCTTTGGGCTGTTGCCGGAGCAGCTAAAGGCACTATTTCAGCTTGCCGAGCTGCGCCAGCTGGGCGAGCAACTGGGGCTTAAAAAGATCGAGGCAGGCCCCAATGGCGGAAGGGTACAATTCACCAAAAACACAGTGGTAGAGCCTATGACCATTGTCACCATGGTGCAGACCCACCCCAATATTTTCCGCTTGCAAAACAATGACCAACTGAGTTTCACTATGCCTATGGATAGTCCGGAAGAGCGCTTTGTCCAGGTTAATGAAATTCTGCAACAACTGCTTTCAGCGACCGCGGCCTAAGCCTATAACAGGGAACGATAATGACCCAGAGCAGCATCCAAACAGAGACTTTGCAAGCACTGAAGCACAGTAGATTAGTCTGCCTCAGCTGGGTTCTGGGCTTTGCTGTCTCAGTCGCAACAGTGGCTGAAGAAACCCCGGAGAACAACTCGCAACAGATTATTCCTCCAGATAACTGGTATCAGGTTGAAGTTATACTTTTTACCCAACAGGGAAATACCGGTACTGAAGCGCCTCCTCTGGACTACCAGCTAGCCTTTCCAGAAAACTGGCAAGTCCTCATAGACCCCCGCTTGACCCATAATGGATCCACTCCGCCAATCGCCGAGGGCGCTCTGTTAAGTGTGGGCAGATTTCAGAATCCGAATACTGAGCCTCAACCCAGATTTATTCCCCGGGCACAGGTTGAGGACCCGGCTATCTCGCAGTTTCAGGGCCAGCGCGTCGAGGCAGATGCCATAACCCTTGCAGCACAGCGTCTTGCCGAAGCCCAGGCTCTGGATCAGCAGCTCGCTGATGGCAGCGCCTATCAACCCAGATACGAGCAGCCGCTGCTATTGCTTGACAGCGAATTTCGCGATCTTAACCAGAGTGCACTGGCGCTGGATCGTCGCGGCTATAATGTGGTGTTTCACAATGCCTGGCGCTTTGCCAGCCAGGGGGAAGAAAATGACCCATGGCTGCTGATAAAAGCCGGACAGCAACTTGACGACCGCCATCAGATTGAAGGTTCGCTGCGCTTTTACAGATCCCGCTTTGTGCACTTTCAAAGCAACCTGTGGCTGGCGCAGTTTAGCAATGACAGCACTCAGCTTATTGAGCTACCTGATCTGCCTACAGCAGCCCAGCCCGAACTACCCACAACCCAGCACAGCCAGGACTATTATTCCAACCTGGCCAGCCTGCAGCCGATGGATATTGACCGGTTTCAGGGCCTGGATATGGATAACCCGGCAAGCCTGGAAGATTTAGAGGGGTTCGAGAGGTTAGAGGGTTTGGCAGGAATCCATCCTCAGGCCAGCCAGCAACTACTTGAGCTAACAAATCAGCAATCAGCTAAACCCAAACAGTATCCAGTGACCGAGCTGTGGACATTAAAAAAGTCCATGCGCCTGGACGAAAACGAGGTCTACTATATAGATCACCCCAAGATGGGCATTATGCTGAGTATTAAAAGCTACGAACCCGTTCTGCTAAACCCACAGCCCCCTGCCGAGAGCGTCGACAGGATCGATGAAGAGATTGGCGACCTAACCTCAGAGTAGACTTGTTTTTGTTACCCTTCTGCAGGTGGCTCTTTGCTATCTTCAGGCAACTGCTGCACATAGATCAGTTGCTGAGTATCAAAACCCAGCACCTCTGCCCGAGCTAAAAATCGCGCCACAACCTGGTCTGAAACCTGCGGAGTGCGCGCCAGCAGCCACAGATAATCCGTGCTGTTGCCGGCCACAAAGGCGTATTGATAATCGGCATCCAGGTCAAAGATAATATAGGAGCCAAAAAATGGCCCAAAAAAAGACACTTTGAGATAGCCAACATCCTCGTTCTCTACAAAGTAGGCTCGTCCCTCCGCCTCGCTGCGCTCCCCCGTCTGCGCAGATCGACCACTATTGATCACTCTTATACCGCCATCATCACGGACAGAATAGTCTGCAGTGACCTGATGCAAACCGCGCTCAAAGGAGTGATCTAACCGGGCAATTTCATACCATCGCCCCAGATAGGACTCTAGCTTAAAATTATTAACAGGTTCTACACCTTCGGGTGCCCCCAGACATCCCCACAGGCTGAGAGACACAACAGCCACGGTAAGCAAACGCATAAGCCTTTCCTGAATAGCATTAAAAACTGACTCTCATTATACGCGGCAAAACTGTTCTCAGGGTCGCCATTGACCGGACAGTAAATATCTGCAGTCGCCACAGAGTGTCGGCTCTGACTCAAACTCAACCCGCCACAGGGCATCCAGCCAGAAAATTGCCAATGTGGCGAAAAAGCAGTGGATATTGATAAGGTCCTCCATGGCACTGATTAATATAAAGGCAGCCACTGACCCCAGCAACAGAATAGCCAGCACCAATAGCCTGGTGACCAGGGACTGTTTAAACAGTTTCTCAAAACTTATTATCTGATCCTGCCCATCGCCCTCAGCCAGAAAGCGCCTGCAGGTCATCAGCCAATAGCAAAAGTAAAACAGCACCCCGACTATGATCATCATCGGCCAGAGTGCATTGCCCACCTGCCCCAGCATTAACCCTGTAGTTTCATCTACCAGCATGGGCGCCTCAAAGGGGTAGGCCAGTTTATTATCGTCAATAATCCAGTAGCCATTGAAATAACCCAGCGCCAGCATGCGCACTGCATTGTTGTAAATTCCAGCCACTGCAATAACGCTAATAAGCCCAATATAGAACAGCAGCATAGAGCCATTTACTTCCTCTACAAGCCACCAGCCCACCATAGAGGTGAGAATTAATATAGGAATCCCAACACAAAAAATAACATCGGCGGTCTGATAGAGCAGAGAATAAAAGCGCTTTAAAATACTGTGCAACCAGCTGCAACAGCTATGCAATAAACTGTAGCCAGGCAGACGCGCAACCAGAGCAGGCAAAATCTCTTGAACAATCTGATTGTGCCCTAAAAAAGTCACACAGCTGCTGATGGCCATGCCCAGAAGACCACACCAAATTTGCATCTGAGTTGATCCGGGAATCACAGCGAAAAATTGCGATGCCACATAATCAAAGGTCGCCAGGCCCAGTAAACCCCAACCGGCACAGACCAGGATCAAACTGAAGAAACAGGAAACTGAACGGCGGGCAGCGGCTAGCATTTGCCGTGCCCCCCAGGGAACCTAACAACTGAGAAAGCCGGACAGAAATGTCCAGCCCAACTTACAAAGCCCATGATACGATATCCCTATCATTAGGCAGCCTCTATCCTCTAACGCTGGGCTACCCGCATTCGCCTCTTGAAATATCCATATTGCTAAAAGAGAACCTCTGAAGTTTCTACCGCAATCTGCTTACAGTAAATACTTACTGAAGAAATGTAGATGCTGAGAGGCCAAATTTCCAGTCAGTTACTACATTTTATCCATCTGCATAACCCAGCGCTCCTAAAAACTACTCTCCAGCCAGTACATCATCCTGCCCTTCAATATGTAATGTAGATGTTGGAAAGGCAATTTCTGCCTGATTGGCCTCAATAATCGCCGCTACTCTAAGCAATATATCCTGCTTGATTTTGTGGAACAGAATCCAGTCAGTGGTCTTGGTAAAGGTGTAGATAAAAAAGTCCAGAGAGCTCTCTGAGAAGCGATTAAAGTTGACGATCATTGTCTGCTGGGTATCAATCTCCGGATGCTCCATCAGCATGGCGGTCACCTGATCTATTATAGAGTCCATAGCCTTGATATCCGCGTAGCGAATTCCCACAGTCTCGTAGATGCGGCGGTTACTCATGCGAGAGGGATTCTCCACAGAGATACTGGCAAAGGCTGAATTGGGGATATACAGGGGCCGCTTGTCGAAGGTTCTTATGCGGGTCAACCGCCAACCTATATCCTCTACAGTTCCCTCAATTTCTTTATCCGGCGAGCGTACCCAGTCTCCCACAGAGAATGGACGGTCCAGATAGATCATCAGGCCACCAAAGAAGTTGGCCAACAGATCTTTTGCCGCAAAGCCCACTGCAATGCCCCCTATACCACCAAAGGCCAGCAGCCCCGAAATGCTGTAACCAAACAGCTGCAGAGCCACCAGTATGGCGGTGATTATCACCGAGGCACGCAGCAGCTTGCCTATAGCAATAACTGTGGTTGTATCCATAGGCTTGGCTATATAGTCCGGGTGCACCAGGTTGCGTTCGGCGCGCTTGATAAAGTTATTTACAAACAGCGCACCCAGAAATATCACCGCCAGGCGATTTATCGGGTCAATCAGGTTCTGCAGGGGCGAGCCCATTTTTTGCGCCGCTACACTGGCGGCAAAATTAACTCCAAGAATCCATACCAGCCAGATCGCTGGCTTGCGGCAGGCCTCGATAAAGGCGTCATCCCACACCGTTTTTGATTTCTCGGCATGAAGTTCCAGACGGTCAATAATTTTATTGAGAATATAGCCCGCGGTGAGGGCCGCGAGAACAATAATAAACAGATTGACTATCCATAGGTTGTCAGCACCAGCCAAGCTGACAAACCAATTTTCGATCGCATTCATAATGATTACCTGCTCCGACTTATTTCTTCGAGTTGTTGAATAATTTTATTGCGCCTGGGATCTGCGCAGAGTCTGTCCCAGTCTACAGAATGTGCGCCGCGCATGGCGGAAATCCTATCAGAACCTGCCAGTGCCTGGCGCTCCATCATATCCAGCACCTCCATGGCGCCCTCTGGGCAATTGCACACCAGAATCATATCGCAACCAGCATCCAGTGCCAGCCGTGCCTTATCAGTGTAGCCACCGGCCACATCTGCGCCCTTCATACTCAGATCATCGCTAAAGATCACCCCATCGAAGCCCAGCTGCTGTCTGAGTACCTGCTGCAACCAAAAAGGCGAGAAACCCACGGAATCTGGATCGATTGCCGGAAAGGTAATATGCGCGGGCATCACCCCATCCAACAGTTTGGACAGCGCGCCAAAGGGTTTGAGGTCGTGGTCCATTACCTGCTGCCAGCTTCTGGAATCCACAGGTGCCTCCAGATGGCTGTCGGCCACAATGCCGCCATGACCGGGAAAATGTTTGCCCGTGGCTGCCATGCCTGCTTCATGCATGCCCTCAATAAAGGCTCCCGCCAGTTTAACAACCGACTCGGGGTTATCAGAAAAAGCCCGGTCGCCAATAATACTGCTGGTATCTCTATCCACATCCAATACCGGGGCAAAGCTGATATCAAAGCCGCAGGCCAGCACCTCAGAAGCCATTAGCCAGCCGGTATCGCGCACCAGCTGCATGCCTGCCTCCAGGTTCTCAGCCACAGCATCGCCCAGCGCCTGCATTGGCGGAAATGGGGTAAAGCCCTGACGCAAGCGCTGCACACGGCCTCCCTCCTGGTCAACTGCAATCAACAGGTGATCTGAGGCCTGGCGAATCTGGGCATTGAGCGCAGTCACCTGCTCGCGACTCTGAATATTGCGGGCAAACAGAATAACGCCGCCCACCTGAGGGCTGTGCAATAATTGCTGCTCTGCTGCTGTCAGTTCAGTGCCAGCCAGATCCAGCATCAGACGTCCATATGCCATTGAAAAATTTCCTGTTTAGACGGATTTATTATTTAACCCAGTAGCGCTATTCCACCCAGCTATTTTAACCATGAAACAAATTTCAGCCCAGAAAAAATAATATTATATTTTTGAGTGGCTTAGATAATCTATGTAAAAATCTACATCGCATTTGCACGCCAACTTCGCTCTTGAGTGGAAAAATAATTTCCATGCGGAGGTCTCTGATTAATGGTAATTTTAGCCGTCTCAGCTTAGTCAGGAGAACTGTTATGGCAACTCAACTTCCAACCATGGGCCAGTGGTATCAGGATATCGCCATCAATCGGCTGTTCGAGATTATTGGTCAGGATCAGTACTGCGCAACCATAGATATCAGGTATGAAGACGGGGAAATTGACCAGATAGATCTGGAGCAATGGGCACAGATGTCAGTCTCTCAGGCTGATCCGCCCCAGGACTGGCGCAGTCTCTTCGATCTCAGCGAGGAACAGCGTCTTTTCTCTGACGATATTATTATGCCAGCACCAGGCACTGATGTTCTGGCGGGCCTGGAACCAGATTCCCTGTTTGGCTGGGATGAATTTTAAGGGCTGGGCTCCGCGCCTGGCTCGGGTTCAAACTCAGACGCTTCCCGTTGAATATGCTGCAGTATCAGTGCTGCGGCCTCTTGGCTGCTGTCTACCAGTTTAAACAGACTCAGTTCATCCTCTGAGATACAGCCCTGATCCTGCATGCGCTGCACAATCCAATCGACCAGCCCCGCCCAGTAGTCGCAACCCACCAGAATAATGGGGAATGGCTTCACCTTGCCAGTCTGTACCAGGGTCAGCGCCTCGAATAGCTCATCCAGAGTGCCATAGCCACCCGGAAATATCACAAAGCCCACCGCATGTTTGACAAACAGATACTTGCGCACGAAAAAATAGCGAAAATCCAGCGATATATCCTGATAGGGATTGCTGGTCTGTTCAAAGGGCAGCTCAATATTTAGCCCCACTGATGGTGCAGCTGTAGAGTGACAGCCGCGATTCGCGCCCTCCATAATGCCCGGACCACCGCCGGTAATCACTGGCACCCCTTGCCGACCCAGCAAATCGCCGAGAATCTGTGCCTGCTGATAATGTTGTGACTCAGGCTCAAATCTGGCACCGCCAAATACGGTGACCGCTGCCCCCAACTTTAGGAGTCTATCTGTTCCATCGACTAATTCAGACTGTATGCGCAGAACGCGCCAAGCTTCCTGTACCTTTGCTTCAAGCATTTTTTTACCTCTGTTTTACTTTAAATATAGACCCTATTGCGATTTTTCGAATACTGTATATAATCACAGCCATACGACAAAAGGAAAAGCATATGGACCGTCTTACCGCCCGACAGCAGCAAGTATTTGATCTGATAAAGGATAATCTCGACGAGACAGGCTACCCACCGACCAGGGCAGAGATTGCTCAGACACTGGGTTTCCGCTCGGCCAATGCGGCAGAAGACCATCTGCGCGCCCTGGCTCGCAAAGGGGTTATTGAGATGATTCCCGGCGCCTCAAGAGGGATTAGAGTTGTCGACCAGTTTAATGGCATTCCCATTGTCGGCCGCGTAGCTGCCGGTGAGCCTATACTGGCTGAGCAAAATATTGAGGACTACCAGGAGATGCCAGCGGGCAGTTTCCACCCTCATGCGGACTATTTTCTGCGCGTACAGGGCCAGAGCATGGTCGATGTAGGCATTATGGATGGCGATCTGCTGGCAGTTCACCAGCAGCCCACAGCTGAAAACCAGCAGATTGTAGTGGCGCGGGTCGATGGTGAGGTCACAGTGAAGCGACTAAAGAGAACCCGCAGCAAGCACGAGATTCAGCTGCTGCCGGAGAATCAGCAATACTCTCCCATTGTGGTGGATTTACGCGCCCAGGACTTTGCTATCGAAGGTCTGGCTGTGGGTGTTGTCAGGGTTGCTATCTAGAAATTTGCGGGCGCTGGTTTAGAGATTACTCTGGGCAAAGGCGTAGTCTTTCACTGGCTGGCCGCCGAGCACATGCTCCTGCAATATTCTCTCAATCACGTCCGGGCTGCAGCTATGATACCAGGTTCCGTCCGGATAGCTGAGCATAATTGGCCCCTGACGACAGATTCTCAGGCAGTCCACCTTTGATCTGTATACTCCGGACTCAACATCCATTAGATTCAGTTCGCGGATGCGCCGTTTTAAATAATCCCAGGCTTCGCCAGCCTGGTCTGGCGGCGCGCATTTGCCCGCAGTGCAGATCATTAAATGTTGGCGAAAGCTGGCTACCTGCCGCTGCTGGGCCAGTTTCTGTAATAGGTCAGTGTTTTCCATAGGCGAGCCGGTAAGGCTGACAACTCTGTTTAGTGGACTGTGTGGCGCTTTTCATCGCCCTCTACAGTCGCTGGCGCACGCTCTTCGTTGATATCAAACACAGTCTGAATGCCGGCGTCCATCATGCTTTTGGCAACATCCAGATGCTTGCCCTCCAGATAGTCCAGAACCTCTTTCGAGAAACTGATACGCACCAGTGGCTGATCGGAACCGGATCGCTGCAGTGCAACCTCTCCGTCTTCAAGCATAATCAATTCAAACTCTGTTAGAGCCATGTTTTACTTCCTAGCTATTCTGCGTAGTGATATCTGTGTTTGGCTGCATCTGTTATCTATGTTTAGCAGCTCTGTGCTAATAGTTAAAACTCCACCATCAAATCCCGGTGTCGCTCTGTAAGTTCACACATTTTATCCAGCCAATTCTGTGCCATCTCAACATCCCATTCAACCTGCTGCTGACCATCAGCCGCCAGGGCATCTACGGCGATTATGGGCAGTCTGTCTACATCCATTTCTGCTCTGCGTATCTGAGGCAATTGATACAGCTGGGCATGGGCAGTTAATAGCTGCGAGGCCCATGAGTCTCTGTCGGCTAACAAACTGCGCACCTCCGAGGCTTCGGCTGGACACTTGCCCATTGCCTCAAGCATCTCCACAAGATTGTCAGCATCTGTAACTCTATCTGGTTCGGCGACCTTATAGCTACTGGCAATATCACAGAGATGCCAGTGCCAGGCCTGATAGAGCTGCAGCGCTACGGACTGCACCAGGGCCACTGTCTGATGGCTGTTTTTTTTATTGGCCGAGGCCAGCAATTGAGCCGCAAACAGACATTTCTGATTAACCGCAGACAGATAAGTCGACTGAGCCACGCTTTCTAACTGCTGCCTTTTTCAGCAGGCTTCCAGTTGCCATTACTGTAAAAAGCACTCCAGCCGGTGGGCTTGCCATCGTCTTCACTGCGCACATACTGCTCTTTGGTTTTGCGGCTATAGCGAATGACTGTGGGCCTTCCCTCCGGATCTAACACCGGGGCTGTAAGCAAAAACTGGTACTTCTCATCAATGCGATCTTTGTAGGGCAATAGCTCTTCTACGGTTGGTGCCCGAGTTTCGCGGTGTCGCGGGAACTGGCTGGCGGCAAGAAATATACCCGAGGCACCATCGCGCAATACATAATGGTCTTCAACTTTGACACAGCGCAGTTCTGGCATAGCAATAGGGTCTACCTTGGGCGGCGCGGCCTCACCATTGCGCAACAATTTGCGCGTATTTTTGCAGGGAACATCGGGCTCCGTTTCGCCGGTACAGCCAAAGTATTTGCCAAAGCGACCCGTCTTAAGCTGCATCTCGCTGCCACATTTATCGCAGTCAATCACCGGGCCCTCATAGCCTCTGATCACATACTGGCCAAACTCTACCTCATGACCAATACAGTCCGGGTTATTACCACAGACATGCAATTTGCGGGTCTCGTCGAGCAGATAGCTATCCATGGAGGTGTTGCACAGCTTGCAGCGATGCTTGTGCAATAGCAGCTTAGATTCCGCCTCATCATCTTCATCGATATTTACCGCCTCATCACCAGCGGTCAGATTTACCGTGTGCTTGCAGCGCTCTTTGGGCGGCAATGCATAGCCGGAACAGCCCAGGAATACGCCTGTGCCCGCCGTTCTAATCATCATTGGGCGACCACACTTGGAGCACTCAATATCCGTCTCTGAGGGGTTGTTGGGACGCATGCCAGCTTCAGCGTTCTTGGCGCTGCTGACCTTTAGGCTAAAGTCCACATAAAAGCGATTGAGTAACTGCTTCCAATTAAGTTTGCCATCGGCAATCTCATCCAGCTGCTCTTCCATTGTCGCGGTAAAGCCATAATCCATTAGATCGGTAAAGCTTTCACTCAGGCGATCGGTAACAATATCGCCAATCTTCTCGGCAAACAGACGCTTGTTTTCAATGCGCACATAACCCCGGTCTTGAATGGTCGAAATAATCGATGCATAGGTCGAAGGCCGGCCAATGCCCCGCTTCTCCAGCTCTTTAACCAGAGCTGCCTCTGAATAGCGAGCTGTGGGCTTGGTGAAATGCTGCTGGGGAATCAGCGCCAGCATTTTCATGGCATCACCCTGCTGCAGATCGGGGAGCTCATCATCCTCATCTCTAGCGGGCATTACCGCCAGATAACCATCAAAGCGGGTTACCCGTCCCTTGGTGGTCAATTCATAGTCATCCGCGGCGACAGTAATGGTAGTAGCAGTAAATTCTGCTGGCGTCATCTGACAGGCCACAAACTGCTGCCAGATCATCTGATACAGACGGCGTGCATCCACTTCCATTTCACCCAGGCTACCGGGGGCAATATCAATATTGGAGGGGCGAATCGCTTCGTGAGCATCCTGAGCCCCGGACTTGCTGCTGTATATATTTGCCTGTTCAGGCAGGTATCTGGCGCCATGACGGAGCTGAATATATTCTCGACAGGCGGCCACTGCATCTGCGCTCAAATTGGTGGAGTCGGTTCGCATATAGGTGATATAGCCGGCTTCGTAGAGGCGCTGAGCCATCATCATGGTCTTCTTGACGCCAAAGCCAAGTCTGGTGCTGGCGGCCTGTTGTAATGTCGAGGTGATAAAAGGCGCCGAGGGCTTGGATTTGGTGGGCTTGTCTTCGCGCTTACTCACTGCGTAATCAGCTGTGCGTAGCGCAGCCAGAGCAATATCCGCCTGCTCTTTGTTTACCGGGCGGAAGGCGCTGCCCTGATATTTTTTAATATCAAAGCGAGTCTTGATATCTTCATCGCTGTCCTGGCTATCTGAGTCTTTCTTATCCTCAAGATCGGCTTGAACTGTCCAGTACTCCTCGGGAATAAAGGCGCGAATCTCGCGCTCGCGCTCGACTATTAAACGCAGCGCTACCGATTGCACTCGCCCCGCAGACAGGCCGCGACCCACTTTTTCCCAGAGCAGTGGCGAGACCATAAAGCCCACCACACGATCGAGAAAACGCCGTGCTTGCTGGGCATCAACCCGGTCAGTGTTTAACGTGCCTGGGTCTTCAAAGGCTGTGCGTATGGCTTTTTTGGTAATCTCGTTAAAGACTACGCGCTTGTAGCGGCTGTCATCGCCACCGATGACCTGAGTGAGATGCCAGGCTATGGCCTCTCCCTCTCTATCCATATCCGTCGCCAGATAGACAGTGTCTGCATTCTTGGCCAGCTTCTTAAGCTCGGCAACCACCTTTTCTTTACCAGGCAACGTGGCGTACTCAGCTTTCCAGTCATTGTCTGGATCTATGCCCATACTATTAATAAGCTGAGATTTGGCTTTTTTCTCTTTGTGAATAATTTTTTCTTCTGGCGACATCTTGCGGGTCAGCGCCGCCAGACGGGCGCGCTCTTTAGGGTCTGTGGTGGTCCGATTTGCCCCTGTAGGCAGGTCTCGAATATGCCCGACACTGGATTTCACCACATACTCGTCGCCAAGGTAGCGATTGATTGTTTTTGCTTTGGCGGGTGATTCCACAATGACGAGAGATTTGCCCATAACAGGAGTTGTTCCTTAAAAATCCGTAAAATATTTAATCGTTCTGGTAACAAAAAATCCTTCGCTAACCAAATTACTCGAGCCGAAGGACGCATATATACGTGCTAGCCTGCCCTTTGGTCAAGCTTCAGAGACAAATTTCTTCAGCTTTTTGTCGCAGTCTATGCAAAAACTCACATATCTGATTTAGCTCGGACAGGTCTCCACGCTCATCCCAGATCACGCCAATGCCCTGGGCGCTGGCGACAATGGCACCCACTCCCTCAGGGAGATTGGCTATAGTTTCGGCCAGTAAATCATGCCATTGCTTGCCCGCCTCCTCTGCCATCCAGGACCAGCCCTGATACTCTGAGGGCCAACCTCTGCTGCTGACCCGCTGCAGCACCCAACTCTGCCGACAGTCTGTATCCTGCCAGGGCAATCGGTAACAGACGGCCTCCAGGCGACGCTCATCTTCTCTGGCATCGGGCCTGCGATGCAAACTGACCTGCAGCGAGGCTACATTGGCCTGGCGACGCAATTCGGCAATGCGCTTCTGATGAGGCGACTGTTTGAGCCACATCAATGGTGACAACACCAATGCAGTGCCAAAAACTATTAACAACCAGGTCATTTCGTACTACTCTTATTACCAAGACTTTTTTGCTTTGCCACAGCCAAGCAAAATTTCGCTACTCAAGATGCTGCAATTGGCTGGATAATGCAATCGAAACCGAATAAGGAGACATAACCATGTCTGGTTACAACCATATTTTAGTCGGCCTGGACCTGTCTACAGAATCCCAGCAAGTCATGGACCGCGTCAAGTTTCTTTTTGCCAATACTGATACAAAGATTTCTCTGTGCCATATTTTAGAGCCTCTGGCGTTCACGTACGGAGGCGATACACCTGTAGATCTGTCCGATGTGCAGTCCCAGTTACAGCAACAGGCGACCGAAAGAATAGCCAGCCTGGGAGAGCAGCTGAATGTAAGCGCAGATGATCAGCATATTATTCTCGGTCATCCCGCTCAGGAAATGCACAGAATGGCCAAAGAGCAGGATATTGATCTGATTGTTGTCGGCAGTCATGGCCGCCATGGTCTGGCGCTTATTTTTGGCTCTACCAGTAACTCAGTATTGCATGGCGCCACCTGCGATGTTCTGGCTGTCCGAATTGAAGATTAGTCTCGCTCGCTGGGCCGCTGTCATAATCTCGTACCCCAAGCCGTTTGCGCTGACGATGTTTTATTTTTAGGCTCGCATTATCACTGCTTTACTGGTAACTTTCTTGCCGTCTAGACAAAGTTTCCAGCCAATTTTAATCCACAAGCAGGGATGTAATGTTCAGCAGACAGACAGCTTACAACCTGGTATCCCAGCTCTCTTTATTAAATCACGCCTTACTCAATTGCGGATTATTGGTCTGCGCGCTAAGCCTGGGCACAACAGCCTTGGCCGGGTTCAGTTCCAGTGCATCAGCCAACACAGTATCCGCTGCTACAGACAGCACAGCTCTGGATAACAGCAGTCCATCCGCAGCCCCTAAACCCATTGCTACAGATACTCAGCTGGCTGCGCAGCGTGCACTCTACACCCAGAGCCTAAAGCTTATTGGCAACAGGGAATGGCAGAAGCTGCGCCGTCAACGTACCCAACTGATAGATTACCCTCTGTATCCCTACCTTTTATATGCGGACTTAATAGCTGATCTGCGCTACGCACGCAGACATGAGGTGGGCAACTATCTGCGCCGCTACAAGGGATCGGTCAAGGCACAGCATCTGCGGGCGCGCTGGCTGGATTATCTGGCCAGACGGGCCTATTGGCAGGCCTATACAGAGTATTATGACCCCCAAACTGCCAGTGTTGGCCGCCAGTGCAACTTTTATCTGGCCCAGTACCAGCTTGACAATAAGCCCCTGGCCATCAGTGAGGGTCTAAAACTCTGGTCTGCGGGAAAGTCTCAGCCCAAGACCTGTGACAAGCTATTTGGCATTTTGATTAAATACAAACATATTAGCGAGAGTCTTGCCTGGCAGCGTTTTAATGCAGCACTAGCCAACCATAACTTCCAGCTGGCTCGTTATCTGAAACGATTTTTAAAAAGTCCGCAATACCTTAAACGTCACCAGCTGTACTATGATCTTGATCGCAATCCCTGGCGACTCAGCCAACACAGAGCTTTCACCAGCAACAGCGAGGAAGAGCGCAAGGTGCTTGAGCACGGGCTAATTCATCTGGCGCCCAGGGACCCCAACCTAAGCTTGAAGTACTGGTCTCGCTACCAGCTAAGCCATGAATTTAACCATCAATCCCAGGCCAAGATTGTCAGCGCCATTGTCAAAGGCCTCTATCAAAAGGGCCATAGGGCAGCATCCGACAGCTATTTTGTCGACCATCTGTCGCTGCTTAATCAAACCCTTGGTGGCGAACTGACCGAATGGCGTATCCGTCAGGCCCTGGCCGAGCTGGATTGGCCTGCGGCATCAATCTGGCTTGCTCGACTGCCTTTAGCCAGCCAGCAAAAAACGGTGTGGCGCTACTGGTCTATACGCAGCATGGAAAGTAATCCAGCTACCACCCTGAGTCCGGAGCTCAATAAGCTGACCCGTTCTCTGGCCAGAGAACGGGATTTTTACGGGTTTCTGGCCAGTGAACAGCTAGATAAGACCTACAGCATCAACCATAATCCAGCGATTGTGGATGACCAGCTATTGCGAACTATCGCCAACAGGCCGGCCATGCTGCGCGCCAGAGAACTGCACTTCCACGGCGACAGTCTGGACGCCAACCGCGAGTGGGCCGCAGCCAATAAAAACTATCAGCGCGAGGACTGGATTGCCGCTGCGGTTCTGGCCAGCCAATGGCAGTGGCACAATAAAGCTATCGCCGCCATGGGCAGCGCCAGGTACTGGGACGATGTTGAAATCAGATTCCCGCTGGCCTATGTGCAACCCATTAACCAGGCCGCCAAAAAAGCTGGTATTGAAAACTACTTGCTGTTTGCCCTGGCGCGCCAGGAAAGTGCATTTAATGCCACAGCAACTTCCGGCGCCGGTGCCATGGGTCTAGTGCAGGTAATGCCAGCGACAGCGAAGTCAACTGCAAGAAAACATCGGCTGCCCTACCGCAGTAAAAAACAACTGCATACCGCGTCTATTAATCTGCCCATAGGTTCAACATATTACAGCGATCTCTTGGACCGCTTTGGCAATAATCGCATTTTGGCAACCGCTGCCTATAACGCAGGCCCTACCCGCGTTGACCAATGGTTGCGTAAAAGTAATGGTAAGCTGCCCTTCGATGTGTGGATGACGCTAATTCCCTTCAAAGAGACCCGCAGCTATGTGCGCAATGTGATGATGTATTCAGTTATCTATTCTCGAAAACTGGGGATGACACCACCTATGCTGCAGCAGCACGAACGGGACAGGCTGCTGTAATGCCAGTCTCTGCGGCAATAATAGCTCCAAGAATCCTGTCTGACGGAAGTTCGGACTAAGGCATGCAATATGATAGATATTGGCGTAAACCTCTCCAGCAAACGTTTTAAAGGGGATATAGAGGATGTGCTGACAAGAGCCGCCAAAGCCGATGTGCAGCAGATGGTGCTGACCGGCACTTCGCTGGAAGAAAGCCGCGCGGTGCTGTCTATCTGCGAGGAGTACAGCGAGCAGTTTCCAGCCATGCTCTTCGCCACCTGTGGTATTCATCCCCATGAAGCCAGCTCATTCAACTTTCAGAGCCTGAGTGGTCTGCGCGAGCTAGCCAGGCATCCTCAGATGGTGGCAATCGGTGAGGCCGGGCTGGACTTTAATCGCAACCTGTCCCCGGGCGCAGCTCAGGAAGCCTGTTTTGAAGCCCAGTTGGAACTGGCCGCCGAGCTGCAGTTGCCGCTATTTTTGCATGAGCGCGATGCCGCCAAACGCCAGACAGAAATTCTCAAAAGTTACCGCGATGAGTTTAATGAGGCCGTTATTCACTGCTTTACCGGGGATAAGAAAACATTATTCGGCTACTTGGATATGGACCTGCATATAGGCATAACTGGGTGGATATGTGATGAGCGCAGAGGTGTGGAACTGCAAAATCTGGCCAGCAATATTCCCCTGCAGCGGCTGATGATAGAGACAGATGCGCCCTATTTACTACCAAGAAATATGCAGCCTTTACCCAAAGATCGCCGCAATGAACCGGCCTTTTTATCCTATGTGCTAACGGGAATTGCTGCGGTGAGAAAAGAACCTGCGCAGCAGATAGCGGCAGCCACTAGCGCCAACGCCAAACGATTTTTTAAGCTGCCGGATCCCGACTAGCTCTCTGCTATAGCACTGCCTGCAGCAATGACACCTGAGTCCCGAATCTGCGCTCTCAGGCCGCCCTTTCCTACCAGGTCGGGAAGAATTTTCACACCCAAACGCCTCTGCAGGCTGGCACAGGGCTCGCAGAGCTGCACCCCATAGCACTGGACACCATCGAGAATAAAAGTTTTGCCCACCAGATCATTGAGCCTGATTCCCTGAGTCACCAGATTGCGGCGAAAGTCACTTTCATGAAATTGATTACCAGTCTCAGCATTAAAGGCCTCTATAACCTCTGACTCTATCAGAGTGATCTCCCAATCTGGCTGGCCTTTATAATTAGATCTGTTGGCCCCTGTCTCTGAATAGTAGCGGTCACCCACTATGCCCTTGCCCGCTTTAAGAGACACTTTTTGATGACCGCTGACGCCCACACCAGCTTTGGGGGCAATATAAATTGCTTTGATTTTACCTGCTGCCATAGTGACTCCCCAACCCCTAACTGGACATCACATCTTTGTAGATTGAGGTCTTGGGCTGGCTAAATACCGAGCGAACCATAGGTTCAAACAGAGATAACTCCATCTTTGACATACTGGGATCGAACGAGGGATCGTCATATTTGGCGATAAATCTGGCGGTGCGTTTGTAATTTTCATTATCGGCAAACTGATCCCGCATATTGCGGTCGGCACCCAGAAAATGAAAGAAATTATAGCCCTGAAAAATAGCGTGATGCTTGATCATCCAGTGATTCTGTTCGGAAACAAAGGGCTGCAAAATAGCTGCGGCCACATCTGCATGATTGGCACTGCCCAGAGTATCGCCAATATCGTGTAACAGTGCACAGACAACGTACTCATCGTCCTCTCCAGCCTCAGCCGCGCGATGGGCTGTTTGCAGCGAGTGCTGCAGGCGATCTACTGCAAAGCCACCGTAATCGCCGTTTAACAGCTCCATATGAGTCAGTATGCGGTCTGGCAGTTTCTGAAAGAATGCCAGTTGCTCTGGCATAATAATCTCCCAGTCTTGGGCTGTACTTGCCGACATTTTGGTAAATGATGCGTTCATAATTTCCCTGCCAATTATATATTCTTATAGTTTTAGAACAGCTGAGATATTAGCAGTACCCAGAGGCTTTGGCTATTGGCGGGAGATACGCTTTGATGGGAATGCAGCAACCCTGCTATCCGTCGGATAGCAGGGTATTTGTCTACAGTACCTTAGGCTCCCAGATCGCAGTACTCAATCTGGTCTACTGGTGCATCTGGTACTATGCGCACATCTTTGATAGTCAGTGCAAAAGATCTATCAGTAGTTAACAGGAAGGGGGTGGTTACCTTCTCAAGGTCAACACCTTTGGCCTCAAAGCATTTTAGGCTAATGCCGCGAGTCACCCATTCACCCTCAGGTACGCTGCGGAACATTTTGGTTACATCCCGGCTTCCATGACAGGGCCAGCCGCAATCCATACGCTGAACTACCTTTCCTCGGGGGCGCTTGTCGACTTTGAACTCAACCATAACCGCACCATTTTTGTCCGATATGTCAGCCAGGCTAATAGCCTCATCCGCATGCCAAAAGAACTGACTTTCGCGGCGACCCGACCACTTAACCAAGCGGGAATCTTCCTGCACCACACCATCGACTGTAGTTACGCTTAGATCACCGAATGCAGACTTAGTGGAAGTACCCTCAACCAGTCGCGACCAGTCACTGCTATCGCCCACAAAGGACTGAAACGGTGCTCGATTACTGCCACTGAATACAACCTGCGACGCGGCAGAGTTCTTGGACAGCGAAGCTTCATTGAGATTGCCGACAAGCAACTCAGTGTCGCCATAGGACAGACCCTGACCGCCGGTTAACAACAGATCGGCAACGGGCAGGGCTTTATCCTGCTTATTTAACTCAGCATTGGGCCAGTCGAACGAAAGCTTTCCAGTAAAATCATAGCGCGCCTGACCTTTAGCATCGGCCACCATCACATCAGCAATACCGCCACCCTCTGTACCAGGCAACCAGGCGACAACAAACGCGTCAGAACTGTTGATCTCGGCATTCATCCACAGTGGACGTCCAGTTAAAAATACCGCGACTACAGGAATATTTTTATCTTTAAAGCTCTGCAAAAGTTTGAGGTCAGATTTATCACCGTCTTTGTAGACCAGCGACTCAATATCCCCCACACCTTCGGCATAGGGCTCCTCACCAAATACCACAACGGCCACATCGGGCTTCTTGGTCCAGCTGCCATCTGCACTGAGCTCGCTGGTACTGCCAATATTCTCAAGGGCAGATTCAAGACCAGCATAAATTGAGGTGGCGCCAGGGAACTCACTGTTTTCATTTTCGGTTCCCTGCCAGGTAATGGTCCAACCACCATTTTGTTTGCCAATATTATCGGCGCCATCGCCAGTCACCAACACATGCTGTTTTGGCCGCAATGGCAGCAGTTGGTTTTTGTTCTTAAGCAGTATCAGTGACCTGCGAACAGCTTCGCGAGCTACAGCTCTGTGTTCCGGAGCACCAATAAGGGATTTATTACCTGCAACCTTGCGGCTTGAGGGTGCACCCTTTTCATAAAGGCCTGCGCGGATTTTAACCCGCAGAATACGGGTAACGGCATCATCGATTCTGGACATGGCAATTTCACCAGACTCAACCTGTTCAATGGTATTAAACAGCAATGCTTTCCAGTCTTCCGGGGCCATAATCATATCGACACCCGCGTTGATCGAGGCTGCACAACTCTCGTTATTACAACCTTCGACCTGGCCTATACCATTCCAGTCACTGACCACGAAACCATCAAAACCCAAACGTCCTTTCAATACATCGGTCAGCAATTCCTTGTGGCCGTGCAGTTTAAGTCCATTCCAGCTATTAAATGACGCCATAACCGTTAGTACATCAGCATCGATCGCTGTGTAGTAACCCTGCCCATGTTCCTCGAGCAACTGCTCCAGATCCAAAACTGTATTTCCCTGATCTACACCTTTATAGGTGCCGCCATCGCCGATAAAGTGCTTGGCCGTACCTATCACTTTTTCTGAGTTGGTGCGCAACTCTCCAGGCTCACCTTGCATGCCCAGAACAATTTCACCTGCATAGGAGCGAACTATAGGCGACTCATTGCTGTAGCCTTCGTAGGTGCGTCCCCAGCGGTAGTCTTTAACCACGGCTACTGTAGGAGCAAATATCCAGTCAATACCTGTAACTGCAACTTCGCGAGCGGTTATCTCGCCAATTTTCTTCATAAGAGCCGGATCATTGGCAACACCCAGACCAATATTATGGGGGAACAGTGTGGCGCCAATTACATTGTTGTGGCCATGAACTGCATCCGTGCCCCAAACCAGTGGGATACCGGCCCCGCCACCACTGCGATCCAGAGAGGCATAGTAGTAGCTGTCAGCAAGCTGCAGCCAGTCATCGACACTGGAGCCCTTGTTTTTATTAGGGAAAGAGCCGCCGCCATTAAGCACAGAACCCAGGTGATATTTAGTGACATCCTGGGGTGAGACCCACTTGATTTCACCCTGAATCATCTGGCCCACTTTCTGCTCGAGGGTCATGTCCTGCAGAATACTCTGTATCTTTTCCTCAACCGCCTTATCAGCCATGGCACTGGGTACGGACAGACTAAAAAATACTACCAGTAACGTTTTAACCGCCTGCTTAACGGACTTTAACTTCACCCACATAATCAACAACTCTCTTTAAATTAAATATTTAGCCGCTCACCAGAGCAGCTGCCCCACCGCTCACGAAAACGGGGTTGGAGGCGCCAGACCACCATTAACAGACTCTAATTGCATAGCTTTCAGCAGAGGTTCTCATGGAGGGAAACCAAGTGGAAGTGCAGATGCGGCAACCGGTTTGTGCGGTGCGATAAAACGGATAAACTGCCTGATGCTTCAGTATTTCTGCCTATTCATATGTGCATAATCAGGGTAAGTGTTCTTTATAAAACAATCAAGCAATTACCCTATTTTAGTAGCTCTAGGCCACAGGGCCACTGTGCCAAGCAGATTTATTGGAACAGATTGCGAATAGATTCGCGGTAGTTGCGACTGACTTTTAATGAGCCTCCATCTGAGAGATGCAGCAGGCTGCCACCCTTTTGCAGAGGCGTTACACTAACCACGCGCTCCACATTAACGATGGTAGATCTGTGTATCTGTACAAATAGCCGGTCATCCAGCTTAGCCTTTAACTCTCGCAATGTACTTCTTATCACGTGAGTCTCTCCAGCTGCATGGACACACATATAGTCTCCAGCAGCATCAACCCAGTCAATATCGTCAAAAGGAATGACCTTAACCACACCGGAGTCACGCACCAGTAGCTTGCGTTTCATGCCATCGGGCAAACTTTCACTGCTGTTATCCCTGGGCTTATCCGCCGCCATACGTTCAGAGATCGCGTCAATAGCCCCAATCAATGGAGTTTTAAAGCTAATATCAGCCCCACTTTTTAGCCGATCCAGGGCCCGCTCAACTGAGCGCCTGATACGTTCCTCATCCAGAGGTTTGAGTACGTAGTCCACAGCATGAAGATCAAATGCATCGACGGCATACTGGTTGAAGGCGGTAACAAAGATAACCATCGGCATAATATCCGACTGCAGGGTTTTAACCACATCAAAGCCATTCATACCCGGCATCTGGATATCCAGAAATAATAGGTCAGGGCGCAACTCCAGAGCTGCAGCCACGGCTTCTTTGCCATTGGAACATTCAGCGACCACTTCTACATTGTCAGAGGACGACAGCAGCAGGCGCAAAAACTCTCGTGCCAGTGGCTCATCGTCAACGATTACCGTTCTCAATTTCTGCATAGCTCGTCTTTGATTGGTTATATGGACTGTTTTTCCAGGGGTAAGCGCATAATCACATTAAGCCCTGAGGGTTTAGCAAGCTCTAACCGGAACTTATAATTCTCGCCATAGAACTCATAAAGCCGATCTATGGTATTTCTGAGACCGACCCCCACTGAGTTTTGTTCAATCTCTAGATCATCCAGGCCAGGACCGGTGTCAGCTACCTCTATCTCCACAAACTCCCCATCCAGTTTGGCAGTGATCGTTAATTTCCCTCCAGCTTCAGTGGGCGCAATAGCATGCTTGATCGCATTTTCAATAATAGGCTGCAGTATCAAGCTTGGTACCAGCACCGCACTTGCCTCAGGCTGAATATTGAACTCCAACTCCAGTCGATCTCCAAAGCGGGTCTGCTCAATATTAAGATACAGTCTCAATGCATCCAACTCCTGCTCCAGGCTCACTCTCTTAATGGGATCATTATCCAGAGAGTAGCGCAGGAAATCGCTGAGTTGCACAATCATGCTGTTGGCAGTGGTAGCCTGTTTAACTCTGACCAACGCAGAAATAGCATTCAGAGTGTTAAACAAAAAGTGGGGATTAAGCTGATATCGCAACATTTTTAGCTGGGCTTCGTGAGCAATGGTTTCAGCCTTCGAGCGTCGCAACTGCTGCTCTTTATTCTCGGCAGCCACCATCAACAATGTCTCGTGCTCGGTTTGCAGCAACTGGTAATATTTCACGCCATGATAAAAAGCAACCCAGCAGACAAAAATCAAAATTGAACCAAATAACCAGCCGCCGAAATCAGACCACAGGTCTGCTTCACCGGTCATAGCCATAAAGGTGGTCATGCGCAGTATTGTCCATGTTAATGAGCAACCAATAACCCCGGCCACGGCCGCAGAAATACGAAAGACCAGGCTGTCGTACCAAAAATAATGAAAGACCCAGCGCAGGGGCCATGATACCAGGACGCCGAGCGCCGACTGCAATAATGTATGGGCTATATAAGCAGCGCCCTGCTGGTTGTACCAGAGGGTTAAACTTAAGAAGCTAATCAGCGAAAGACCAAACCAACCCACAAGCTGTAATATCCAGAACTGATAATTACTGTTGCGATACAGGGCTCCGATAAACGGATGATAGGTCGATTCAATCGACGATTCAGCCATAGTCCAAATCTGCTTTAGTGGTTATAGATACTTCGATTCGCCAAGCGAACCACAGACCCGTAAAATAACATAAACACCAGCCCAGGGGTATGCTTTAGCCCTGGTATACCAAATGTTCAAGTCGCTAACAAACCATTCAGCGACCCTAGCGAAATAAAAGCCATGTCCCAGCCAAGCAACAGGAAAAGCTCTCACCATATAGAGCATTTAGGTATTAAAGCCCTCAGAGCCTCCCACCCAGAGGTACGGCGACTAAAGCGCCAGCAACAGGGACACAGCGCCCATGGCAACAAGGTATGGCGATCCAGCTTTGTACTGATGGATTATTTAAGCACCTACCCACCAGTGCCCAAATCGCGAGTACTGGATATTGGTTGCGGCTGGGGCTTAACCGGGCTTTTTTTGGCCAAGCAATATGCAACTGAGGTGACCGGGATTGATATAGATGAGTCAGTGGCGCCTTTTTTGGCACTACAGGCGCAGATTAATCAGTGCACAATGGCCTTTCAGGCGCGAGGCTTTGAGACCCTTACCAGCGACGAGCTAGCAGATTATCAAACTATTATCGGCACAGATATCTGCTTTTGGGATGAACTTACCGAGCCATTATTTGATCTACTAAAACTCGCGATTAGCGCGGGAGTTGAAAGAATTATTATCGCCGACCCGGGCCGTCCGCCGTTTTGGCATCTGGTTGATAGGGCTACTGAGGCTTTTGATGCAGAGGTGGTTACCCGTCGTATTTACGAGCCTTGGAAAACAGAAAAATATATGCTGGTTATTGGCCGGACATAAAAAAACCGCGCTACAAAAGCGCGGCTTTTCTATCTGGAAACAACCCGCCGTTACTCCTTAGCCAGTTTGAATCTCCAGTAACCACCACCGGCAATTTCAATATCCAGTGTCATAGTCGTAGCAGTCATTGCTGTGATGGTGTAGACAATGTCAGACACAGCATCGGCTGAGCTTGACAGCTCGCCACCGTTATAGACTTTAGCAAGGCCAAGATGAGCGCCTAACCCAGATACGGCAATGGTAGCGGCCGCTTCATCATACACATAGGTAGCAGGGTTAGAACCATCATGGGGAGCAAGAGGCGTGCCACAGGCTTCAGGGTCAGTTCCCTGCCAAGGCTCAAGCCAGGTCTGATCACCCATCACATTAGCGAAGCTTCCGTCTTCACCGAAGCGGAAGATATCGTCAAACAGACAGGCACGCTCAGTCACTGTAGCTGCACTGCTGGCAAACCAGCTAGTGTCACCCTTAGAGGGACCTACGCCCAGAGCACCAGCTTCAGGCGCCAGCTTCCAATCACCAGCTAAAGGTGATGCAGCCGCTGGAACATCCTTCTGTAGCAGGAAGCGCCAGTAACCACCACCAGCAATC
>DDCQ01000097.1 GCA_002334915.1 Porticoccaceae bacterium UBA2002 | reverse complement strand
TTGGATGACTGCCTGCCCATAAAGTCAGCCATGGAGTTGATGCCGGTGGTTAGGTTATCCACCGGCCCATACAGCTGGTCCAGAGACTCAGGGTTCTGGTTGAGCAGGGCGCCCATAGCCATCTCCAGTTTAGCATTGTCTGTCTGGCCATTATGGGCCAGATCAGCAACCAGTTCGCAGGCTTGAAATACAGCTGCCAGAGCAAGGGCCTGTTCCTGGGTAGGGCGCGCGAAGATCAAGCTAGTTCCTTATTCCGAGATACAGAGTTTGAGTTCCAGGTGGTCTCAATAGTACCTCCACCCAGACAGAGATCATTTTGATAGAACACCACAGACTGTCCCGGGGTCACAGCTCGCTGAGGCTGGTCAAAGGCCACCTCACAGCCGCCATTTGCAGCTGGAGTTACCCAACACTGTTGATCCGGCTGACGGTAGCGGGTCTTGGCACAGCATTGCAGAGGCGTCTCCGGCCGACCATTGATCCAGTTGATATCTGCGGCAGCTAGGTGATTGGTGAAAAGCAGTGGATGGTTGGTTCCCTGACCCACAATTAAAATATTGTTGTCCAGATCCTTATCCAGGGTAAACCAGGGTTCATCGCTACTGTCTTTAACACCGCCAATACCCAGGCCCTGACGCTGTCCCAATGTATAGAACATCAACCCCTGGTGCTCACCCATTAATACACCCTCGGCCGTGCGCATCTCGCCGGGCTGAGCTGGCAGATACTGTTCGAGAAAATCTTTAAATCTGCGCTCGCCAATAAAACAGATACCGGTACTGTCTTTCTTGGAGGAGGTAACAAAACCCTGTTCCTCGGCAATACGCCGCACCTCTGGTTTCTCAAGCTCACCCACAGGAAATAGAGATTTGGCAAAAGCGCTCTCGGCCACTGCATGGAGAAAATAGCTCTGATCTTTATTATTATCCAGACCCTTGAGCAGCTGGGTTTGCTGGCCCGCGGAATTCAGTCTGGTGTAATGTCCGGTAGCTATATAGTCTGCGCCCAATATCTCCGCATAGTCGAGAAACACCTTAAATTTAATTTCCCTATTACACAGAATATCGGGGTTAGGCGTGCGACCAGCCCGGTACTCGGCCAAAAAGTGCTCAAATACATTATCCCAGTAGTCAGCCGCAAAATTTGCTGTGTGCAATGGTATATCGAGTTTGTCGCAGACCTGCTGGGCATCAGCCAAATCCACTTTCGCTGTGCAGTACTCAGAGCCGTCGTCCTCATCCCAGTTTTTCATAAACAGGCCTTCCACCTGATAGCCTTGCTGGATAAGTAAAAACGCAGCTACCGAGGAGTCAACTCCACCGGACATGCCTACAATAACTTTCTGTGATTTGGTCATTAATATTCTGGTTGCAGTCAGCAACTCGGATCAGCGATTTGAAAAGCGACACTATAAGCTGTTGCGAAATATATCCAAAGGAAAAATACGCCCGGCAAGATAATCCTCAATGCAGCTCAATACCATAGGGCTGCGCAACTGCTGCTGTTGGGCCCTTATCTCGTCTAATGTCATCCATTGAGACAGGTCGATATCCGGATCAATAACCGCCTGGGTATCAAAGCCAACTGGCTGGGCAACAAAGCTCATACGGTAGTAGGTAACGCCATTGGAGGGGGCGAAATGGGTAGAGAAACCTAAAAAGCCGCTAATGGTTACCTGCCAGCCGGTCTCCTCCATGGTTTCACGAAGGGCAGCCTGTAAAATATCCTCTCCGGGCTCAACATGTCCTGCAGGCTGGTTGATAACTTGCTGTCCAGCCTTGGTCTCCAAAACCATTAAAAAGCGACTGTCTTTTTCCACTACAGTGGCCACCGTAAGATGTATTTTATCTGGCATATTAAAATCCCTATCCTGGCTTTCTAAATGGTTTTGGTCTGCTTTTACGGCCTGACTGCAGCTTGCGGCTTTGCTGAGCAGAGGGCACCTCCAGTTGTCGGTATTCCCCAGGCTGCAGCCCATCGAGGCCCCAGTCACCAACCTGAGTGCGCACCAGTCTCAGTGTTGGCAAATTAACCGCCGCAGTCATTCGGCGCACCTGTCGATTGCGACCCTCGGCGATGGTAATTTCAATCCAGCTGTCAGGGATTGATTGGCGCACACGGATGGGCGGATTGCGATCCCAGAGCTGCGGCGCCGGCAGCAGTTTGGCGCTCAGGGCAGCAGCGGGTCCATCTTTTAGCTCGACACCGCAGCAGAGTTGATCGCAGTGCTCCTGGGTTGCTTCGCCCTCTACCTGCACCCAGTAAGTCTTGGTGAGTTTATATCTGGGATCGCTTATTTTAGCCTGCAACTGGCCGTTATCCGTCAGTAAAAGCAAGCCTTCAGAGTCAAAATCCAGACGGCCGGCAGGATAGACTTTATTGTCTGGGATATAATCGGCAAGGGTTTGTTTATCGGCATCGGTGGTGAATTGGCTCAATACCTGAAAGGGTTTATTTAATATAAGCAATTTAGCCAATTTTTTTCTCCATTTCGGTCCATTGTAAATGAAACAGGGTTACAAAAAAGGCGTGAAATACTGTAAAATATTGTCCATCTGGTAATTTTTTTACAAAACATTCTTAAAATCAGCTTTTCATTCTCGGAGATCACAATGGGATACCAACATATCCAGGTTCCACAATCTGGTGAAAAAATCACAGTTAATGCCGACCTATCTTTAAATGTACCTAACAATCCAATTATTCCCTTTATTGAGGGTGATGGCATCGGAGTAGATATTACTCCGGTTATGGTCAAGGTAATCGATGCCGCTGTGGCCAAAGCCTACGATGGCGGCAAGAAAATCTCCTGGATGGAGGTTTACTGTGGAGAGAAAGCTGCTGAGATGTACGAGGGTGACTGGTTCCCGGCTGAAACTCTTGAAGCGGTTAAAGACTATGCCGTTTCTATCAAAGGCCCGCTAACAACTCCAGTAGGAGGCGGCTTTAGATCACTAAACGTTGCTCTGCGCCAGGAGTTGGATCTGTTTGTTTGTCAGCGTCCGGTTCGCTGGTTTGAGGGTGTACCCTCGCCGGTCAAAGAGCCGAACAAGGTTGATATGTGCATCTTCCGCGAGAACTCTGAAGATATCTATGCTGGTATCGAATGGCGTGCGGGTACAGACGAAGCCAATAAGGTAATCAAGTTTCTGCAGGACGAAATGAGCGTTAGCAAGATTCGTTTTGATCAGAATTGCGGCATAGGTGTTAAGCCTGTGTCAGAGCAGGGCACCAAGCGTCTGGTAAGCAAAGCAATTCAGTATGCTATTGATCAGAACAAGCCTTCTGTAACCCTGGTGCACAAAGGCAATATCATGAAGTTTACCGAAGGCGCCTTCTGCGACTGGGGTTATGAAGTTGCGGTTGAGCAGTTCGGTGGCGAGCCTCTGGATGGCGGCCCCTGGCATGTGGTTAAAAATCCTAACACTGGCGAAGATATCGTTATTAAAGATGTTATTGCCGACGCAATGTTGCAGCAGATTATTCTGCGTCCAGACGAGTACAGTGTTTTGGCGACATTAAACCTTAATGGTGACTATATTTCTGACGCCCTGGCTGCCCAGGTGGGCGGCATTGGTATTGCGCCTGGTGCTAATCTCTCCGATGATGTGGCAATCTTTGAGGCCACCCACGGTACTGCACCCAAATATGCAGGTCAGGACAAAGTAAATCCGGGATCATTGATCCTGTCAGCCGAAATGATGCTGCGCCATCTGGGCTGGGGTGAGGCTGCGGATCTGGTGATTAAGGGCATTGAGGGTGCGATTTCTGAGAAGAAAGTAACCTATGACTTTGAGCGACTGATGGATGACGCGGTTCTGATGTCCTGTTCAGAATTTGGCGATGCAATGATCGACAATATGTAAAAAGACCAGCCAGGCAGCCGCAGGCTATCTGTTACTGATAAAAAAAACCGGCACTGGTTTCTAGTGCCGGTTTTTTATTCTGTTTCCTGGGTGGTTTAAGCGACCGCGCCAGCCGCGGCTAGCTTGGCCCTGATCTCAGAGGGATTCTGGTCTGGGTCGGCAGGGGTTATATTAATAGCATGGAGCCCTTTGTCGCCGCGCTCGGTCTCATAGCTAACAACCTGACCCGCCTTAAGCGTTTTGTAGCCCTCTATATTAATTGCACTGTAGTGAACAAATATATCTCCCTCACCCTCATTGGGGAGAATAAAACCGAATCCTTTTGCGTTGCTGAACCACTTTATAGTACCTATCTGTAACATAACCTGCCGCCTTCGTCCGTTGAAGTAATCTGAAATTAACCTAGGGTTAATCTACTTTTGCCTCCCACAGTTACCTTTTTTGGATAACAGACTAGAGGCCGCCAAAATGAGCAAACATCTTGTTTGTGCTCGGAACCCCTCTGCATTGAGGCTTGGTAAAGCCTAAAGGGCCAAAACTTTCTGCACAAGTACCGCTCATCGGTTCACTGACTTAGGGATTCTGTTGTAAGATGCATGCACTCTTTTATTGTTAGGTAATCGGCTGTTTTACATGAGCGACGAAAAAAATACACCAGATTGGCAACGCGACAGCGATACTGTGGTCGAAGAATCAAGGCCAAAGTTAAAGAAGCCCCGTATGTTTCAAGTAGTACTGTTAAATGATGACTACACACCAATGGAATTTGTAGTTGAACTAATTGAGCAGTTTTTTTACAAGTCGCGGGAGAATGCGACTCGGATCATGTTAAAGATACACACCGAGGGAAAGGGCGTCTGTGGCATCTATACTGAAGATGTAGCAGAGACGAAAGCGGCAGTCGTAAATCAATACTCGATGGACCATCAGCATCCGCTACTGTGTGAAATAGAACCCTGCGACGACGAAGAAGAGTCATAGATATGTTAAGTAGAGAGCTTGAAGTCACCCTCAATCTGGCGTTCAAAACAGCCCGCGAGAAGCGTCATGAGTTTATGACCGTCGAGCACTTGCTGCTGGCACTTTTGGACGATGCATCTGCCTCTGGCGTACTCAGAGCCTGCGGGGCAGATTTAGATATTCTGCGGCAGGATTTGACCGAATTTATCGACTCCACCATGCCCACTATTCCCGAGACACAGTTGGAGCAGGAAACACAGCCAACCCACGGGTTTCAACGTGTCCTGCAGCGAGCAGTATTTCAGGTGAACTCCGCCAATAACAGTGAGGTGGTGGGTGCCAATGTGGTGGTTGCCATATTCAGTGAGCAGGAGAGTCAGGCTGTTTACTTCCTGCGCCTGCAAAATATAGCTCGCATCGATGTGGTGAACTATATATCTCATGGCATATCAAAATATGCCGATCACTCTGAACACAGTCACAGCCAGCATGAAGAGACTGAAACCGATACTAGCAGTCCAGAAACTCAAGAAGAGAGCCTACTCAGTCAGTTTGCTAGCAACCTAAATGAGCAGGCTAAATTGGGGCAGATTGATCCTCTGGTGGGTCGCAGCGCTGAAATAGAGCGGGTCAGTCAGATACTGATCCGTCGCCGCAAGAACAATCCTCTGTTGGTGGGTGAGTCCGGCGTGGGTAAAACCGCCATTGCCGAGGGCCTGGCCAAGTTAATTGTTGAGGAGCAGGTACCGGAGCCCATGTTGGGCAGCACGGTCTACTCGCTGGATATGGGGTCGCTATTGGCGGGCACCAAGTATCGGGGTGATTTTGAAAAACGCCTCAAGGGTATTATTGCCGAGCTGATCAAGAAAGAGAAATCTATCCTGTTTATTGATGAGATACATACCATTATCGGTGCAGGAGCGGCTTCCGGCGGTGTAATGGACGCCTCTAATCTATTAAAGCCGCTGCTGTCTTCCGGCCAACTTAGATGTGTAGGCTCGACCACTTTTCAGGAGTACCGCGGTATCTTTGAGAAGGATCATGCGCTGTCCAGACGCTTCCAGAAAATTGATGTGCCCGAGCCCACAATCCAAGAGACCTATGAAATATTGAAGGGCCTCAAATCAAGATTTGAAGACCACCATGATCTCAAGTTCACTAATCCCGCACTGAAGGTGGCCGCAGAACTGTCCAGTCGACATATCACCGATCGCTTTTTGCCCGACAAGGCGATAGATGTTATCGATGAAGCTGGCGCATACCAGCGTCTGCAGCCCGAGAGCCGTCGCAAAAAGACCATTGGTGTCAGTGATATAGAGCTGGTTATCTCTAAAATTGCCCGAATACCTGCCAAAAGTGTATCCAGTTCGGACAAGGCACAGCTTAAGGGTCTGGCTGAGAAACTTAAAATGGTGGTATTTGGGCAGGATCCAGCTATTGATGCACTGGCTACTTCGATCAAGCTGGCGCGAGCTGGCTTGAGAGAGGGCGAAAAGCCTATTGGTAGTTTCCTTTTTGCCGGCCCCACCGGGGTGGGTAAAACCGAGGTAAGCCGACAGCTGGCCAATGTGCTGGGTGTAGAGCTGATTAGATTTGATATGTCGGAATATATGGAGCGCCATACAGTGTCGCGACTTATTGGCGCGCCTCCAGGTTATGTAGGCTATGACCAGGGCGGGCTCCTAACCGAGGCGGTAACCAAGCAGCCTCATTCCATTATTCTGCTGGATGAGGTCGAAAAGGCCCACCCGGACGTGTTTAATCTATTGTTACAGGTGATGGACCACGGCACATTGACCGATAACAATGGCCGCAAAGCCGATTTTCGCAATGTTATTTTGATTATGACCACCAATGCGGGCGCCGAGCTGATGAGCAGGGCTTCCATTGGGTTTTCTCAGCAGGATCATGCCACCGATGGTATGGAAGCCATCAAGAAAATGTTTACCCCGGAGTTCCGCAATAGACTGGACAGCATAGTGCAGTTTGGCGAGCTTGGTTTGGATGTTATCAAAACTGTGGTCGACAAATTTCTGGTGCAACTCCAGTCTCAGCTCGACGAAAAGAAAGTGTTTCTGGATGTTGACGAGGATGCTCGACAGTGGCTGGCAGAGAATGGTTATGACGCCAAGATGGGTGCCAGACCCATGGACCGATTAATTCAGGAGAAGATTAAGAAGCCTCTGGCGGAAGAGGTGCTATTTGGCTGCCTGGCGGATAAGGGCGGTACAGTGTTTGTGTCTGTGGAAGATGGAGAGCTCTCTGTGATCACCGCGGCCAAGGAGGCGTTGACCAGCTAGTACAGGCAAAGCATAGAGGCAGCTTAAAGCGAGATATTCTCAGCAATATCTCGCTTTTTTATAGGCTATAAAAAACTGCTGGTTCAGGCTGGGTTAATCTGAATCCAGCTAGATCGGAAAGTAGATTAGCGTTCGCGGAAAGTAATGCGACCCTTGGTCAGGTCATAGGGGGTCATTTCAACCTTGACCTTATCGCCCGTTAGAATGCGGATATAGTGCTTGCGCATCTTGCCAGAGATATGGGCAATAATAACATGGTCGTTTTCAAGCTTAACTCGAAAAGTGGTGTTGGGCAGGGTATCAATAACCTCGCCATCAAACTCAATGTGATCTTCTTTCGCCATAGAAATCTTACGTGCCTGTAAAAAAGGGCGCAGTTTGCCCTAAAACGCCGGCTATAGCAAAGCCAATTGCACCTCTATGCATCTATTTAGATCAGCGCTCTTAAAGCCGAAAGTCTCCAGGTATTTTCCTGCAGCAGCTCCAGTGGCTGATACTTGGTTTTGTAGTTCATCTTCTGACAGTCGGCAATCCAGTATCCAAGATAGAGATGTTCCAGTCCCATCTGTTGCGCCAGTTGAATCTGCAGAAGCACTGCCAGGGTGCCGAGACTGCGCTCAGCATAGTGGGGGTCAAAGTAGGTGTAGATTGCCGACAGAGCATTTGGCAACTGGTCAACCACAGCACAGCCAATCAGTTGTTCATCAATGCTAAACTCTAAAAATCTGCTGCAATCCCATGCATTGCCCAAAAACTGCTCGAACTGCTCCTGTGAAGGAGGAAACATATCGCCTTCAAAATGACGACCAGAAATATAGCGATCGTAGATGGGGTAGTGCTGATCAAAGCTGATATTTCTAACCTGTTTAACAGCAATATCCTCATTGCGCTTTAGGCAGCGCTTTTGTGAGCGCGAGGAGCGGAACTGATTGACGGGAATTCGTGCTGGCACGCAGGCATTACATGCGCTGCACAGCGGTGAGTAGAGATACAGGCCGCTGCGCCGAAAGCCCATGGCACTCATGCGCCCGTAGAGCTCGGCATCAATCTCAATTTCGGGGTCCACAAATGCCGTGGTGGCCAGATGGTTATCCAGATAACTGCAATCATGGGGCTCTGTTAAAAGTAGCCTGATTTTACCTATATCAGGTGAAATATCTCTGGTCATAATTTTGTATCAACTCAATGTCACTACAGTGTCTAAGACTAGTTGATCCCTGATAGTTACTCAAGCCTAGACCGGCCAAGGAACAGGCTCTGCAGTCTTGGGCCATTTATGGATACGATCTCTCCCAGCCAAAAGCAGTTCGAGAAATTCATCTCTGGGCATCAACTCAGCGCCCATACTGATTAGGTGGGGATTCTCAATCTGGCAGTCGAGCAGCCTAAATTCTTGCTGATATAACCAGTGACAGAGATAAGCCATGGCAATTTTTGAGCCATCGGTCACCCGGCTAAACATCGACTCGCCACAGAATACGTCACCCACAGCCACCCCATAGATACCACCCAACAGTTGCTCTGACTCCCAGACCTCCACCGAATGGGCCTGCCCAATCTGGTGCAGCTGAATATAGGCCTCGGCCATTTCTGCAGTGATCCAGGTGCCGCTGTCCCCATCTCTTGGCGCAGCACAGGCCTCCAGTACAGCAGCAAAATCCTGATCTGTGGTAACAGTGTACTGCTGCCGACGCAGAGTGCGACGCAGGCTTTTAGATAGATGTAAGTCACCCATCTGAATCACGCAGCGCTCACTGGGGCTCCACCAAAGAATAGGATCATCGTCCTGGTACCAGGGGAAAATACCCTGGCGATAGGCATCGATAAGAGTGGAGGGGCTGAGATTGCCGCCGACTGCAAGGAGCCCATCGGGCTCCCTGACAGCCTGACTTGGATGGGGGAATACAGGTTGGTGAGAATCTAAAAGCGTCAGATTCATCAGCTATCGAGATAGCGTTCTGCATCGAGAGCCGCCATACAGCCACTGCCCGCCGAGGTAACAGCCTGACGATAGACATGATCGGCCACATCCCCAGCGGCAAAAACGCCTTTCACACTTGTCTCGGTAGCATTACCTGCCAGGCCCCCGGCAATAGTCAGATAGCCATCTTTCATATCCAGTTTGCCAGCGAAGATATCGGTGTTAGGTTTATGGCCAATAGCGATAAACACACCGGTCACATCAATCTGCTTGGTATCCCCAGAATGGGTATCAAACAGCTGCACACCTGTGACACCAGCATCATCACCCAAAACCTCACCGAGATTTTGATTCCACTCAATGCTGATATTGCCGTTCTTTTCTTTTTCAAACAGCTTGTCCTGAAGCATCTTTTCTGCGCGCAGAGCGTCGCGGCGATGCACCAGCACTACCTCTGAGCAGATATTAGATAGATACAGGGCCTCTTCAACCGCTGTATTACCGCCACCGATAACCGCCACTTTTTGATTGCGATAGAAAAAGCCATCGCAGGTAGCACAGGCAGAGACTCCCTTGCCCATAAAGGCCTCCTCAGAGGGCAGGCCCAGATACTGTGCCGAGGCGCCAGTAGCAATAATTAACGCATCACAGGTATAGCTGCTGGTGCCGACCAGAGTAAAGGGCTTGCTGGATACATCCACAGAATCTATATGATCAAAAATTGTCTTGGTATCAAAGCGCTCTGCATGTTTTTGCATGCGCACCATCAGATCCGGGCCCTGGACACCATCGGCATCGCCAGGCCAGTTATCTACATCAGTAGTGGTGGTCAGCTGCCCACCTTGCTGAATACCAGTAATAACAACTGGGTTTAAATTGGCGCGTGCCGCATAGACAGCCGCGGTCCAGCCAGCAGGGCCAGAACCAAGAATAATCAGGGGATAATGTTGTGATTCAGACATAAAACAAATTCTACCTATATAAAGTGGCGGCCATTGGCTGCCCGGGAGTGCGAATAGGGCGCTATCATAATGAATCCCAACGGCTTCACCAATTGGTTTTTTATATATAGGGCATAGTTGCTTATTATCGAGCTTCAGCATGGCGTTTATGCTGGAATCAGATACAATTGTTCAGGTGAAAAATACAGGGAAATTGGCCGTTGAGCACTGACCAAAATAAAACAGCGAGAAGAGCATCAGCCAGCGATAGCGAATCTGAATCCCGCAGCAGAAAGCTGCTGGCAGAGGGCGCTCTAATCGGCTGGATAGCTCTATGTATTATCTTGTTGCTGGCCCTGCTCACCTATTCATCAGCGGACCCGGGCTGGTCCCATACAGGCTCTCGCCAGGATGTTGCCAATTTGGTTGGACCCGTGGGCGCCTGGCTGTCAGATGTATTTTTCTCATTATTTGGCGGTATGGCCTTTCTTTTTCCACTGCTATTAGCCATTCGTGCCTCGCAGATTCTGCGCACTCATTTTCTCGATGAGCGGGAAGGCTTCGATTCGGTAAGTTTTATTCTGCGGGTTATTGGCTTTGGCCTGGTTATGATAAGCGCCACCTCACTGGCCAATATTCAGTACCTGGACAATCTGGCTCACTATCCTTTTGGCAGTGGCGGCATTTTGGGCAGTAAGATCGGCGAAGCTGTTATTGCGGCTTTTAGCTATACCGGCAGTACCTTGTTATTGCTGGCTCTATTTCTGTTCGGCCTAACTGTATTTGCCGATATCTCGTGGATTCGGACCATAGATCGTTTGGGTGCCTTTACCCTCAATACTATTGTCAATACAGCCGATGCTCTGGCAGAACGCAAGCGGCGCCAGCGTGAACTTCGGGCTTCAAAAGAGGCTCAGACTGAACGCATGGTCAAGGTGGAGGCTGCGGTCAAGAGTACCAGGCAGCGCAAACCACCGACCATTCAAACGCCCAAAGCCAAGCCTGCGGTCAGCCCCAGGATTGAGCGTGAAAAGCAGCAAACATTGTTTGGCGATGCCGAGATTGTAGGATCTCTGCCACCGCTCAATCTGCTCGACCCCGCCGATAAGTCTAATGATACCGGCTACTCAGAGGAGTCCCTTGAGCATCTGTCGAGACTGTTAGAGCTCAAGTTACAGGACTTTGGAATTAAAGCCGAAGTGGTTGAAGTCTTGCCCGGGCCGGTGGTGACCCGCTTTGAAATTCAGCCTGCCGCTGGTGTAAAGGTCAGTCGTATCAGTGGTCTGGCTAAGGATTTGGCGCGGTCCATGGCAGTTATCAGCGTGCGAGTTGTTGAGGTGATTCCGGGAAAATCTGTTGTCGGGATTGAGATTCCCAATGAAAAGCGCGAAATGGTGCGGCTCACTGAGGTGCTGTCATCTGAGGCCTATGATCGCTCCAGCTCACCGCTAACTCTGGCTCTGGGTCATGATATTGCCGGCGTGCCCACGGTGGCAGATCTGGCAAAAATGCCTCATTTACTGGTGGCAGGTACTACGGGCTCCGGTAAGTCTGTGGGTATTAATGCCATGCTGCTCAGCCTGCTATTTAAGTCGTCGCCGGAAGAGGTCAAGCTAATTCTTATCGACCCAAAAATGCTCGAACTGTCGGTTTACGATGATATTCCCCATCTGCTAACACCAGTGATTACCGATATGAAAGATGCCGCGGGCAGTCTGCGCTGGTGTGTCGGCGAGATGGAGAGGCGCTACAAGCTTATGGCTGCACTGGGCGTACGCAATCTGGCCGGTTATAACCGCAAAGTTGAGGATGCCATAAAAGCAGGCAATCCTATTAGCGATCCTCTGTGGACATTTAATCCTGATGAAATGGGTTGGGATGCCAGCCAGGAAGCGCCAGAGGCGCCCACATTGGAAACTCTGCCCTACATAGTGGTGGTGATTGATGAATTTGCCGATATGATGATGATTGTCGGTAAAAAAGTAGAGCAGTTAATTGCGCGGATTGCTCAGAAGGCCAGAGCTGCGGGTATTCATCTGATACTGGCCACCCAGCGGCCTTCGGTGGATGTTATCACAGGTCTGATCAAAGCCAATGTTCCCTCCAGAATTGCCTTTCAAGTGTCCTCCAAAATTGATTCGAGAACCATTCTTGACCAGGGTGGGGCAGAGCAGCTGCTAGGACATGGCGATATGCTTTATCTGCCACCGGGCACCAGCGTACCAGAGCGAATCCATGGTTGCTTTGTGGATGACCATGAGGTGCACAAGGTTGTTGCCGACTGGAAACGCAGAGGCACACCCAATTATCTGGATGAAATTACTGACGAAAGCGCAGTTGCTTCTATTCCAGTGCCAGGCTTTAGCGGCGGTGAAGAGGGCGAGGAAGATGCTGAATCAGACCCGCTGTATGACGAGGCTGTAGCCTTTGTGCTGGAGAGCCGCAAGGCTTCTATTTCATCTGTACAGCGCAAATTGCGAGTTGGTTATAACCGTGCCGCAAGGCTTATCGAGCAGATGGAAGCTGCCGGAGTGGTTAGCCCCATGAGCAGTAATGGCAGTCGGGAAATACTGGCGCCAAAGTCATAATGGACAGTGCGGTTTAAACAGGGATAAACCAATATGGCGTTTTTCAAATCTATGCTCTCGCTGCTCGCTCTGGTTGGCTCTATGAGTACTCATGCCGGTGGTGACCCAGAGGATATTCAGCAGCTGCGCAATCTACTGCAGCCAATTACCAGCCTAGCAGCTCAGTTCGAGCAGCAGATTACTGATGCCAACGGCCTGGAGCTACAAGGTTCCAAAGGTCTGTTCCAAGTGGCCAAGCCCAACAGTTTACGCTGGACAGTCGAGCACCCCTTGCCTCAGCAGGTGATTTCCGACGGGATTACTCTCTGGGTCTATGATGAGGACCTTGAACAGGTCATGGTGCAACCCTTTGCTGGTAATATCCAATCTGCGCCGGCTATGCTGTTCTCTGGAGACTTGCAGGCTCTGGATAGCAGCTATTTTGTGCAGCAGCTATCCGCGGGCCAGTTTTTGCTAACGCCGGAGCAGGGCGGCAGCCTGTTTAGCTCTGTGCAAATTGATTTTGATAATCTGCTGCCCGTATCCATAGTTCTCACCGATAACCTTGGCCAGGTTACCCGGATTAGCTTTGCTGAGGTCGACTACAATCCAGTTCTTCCTCCAGACTTGTTTATCTTCGATATTCCCTCTGGCGTTGACGTTATTCGCAATGACTGACCTGTTTAGCCAGCAACTCTACCAGCCTCTGGCCGCTCGAATGCGGCCAGGCAGCCTGGACGGATTCCATGGGCAGCAGCATCTAATAGGCCCGGGCAAACCATTGCGCGAGGCGATTGAAAGTCAAACACTGCATTCAATGATTTTTTGGGGGCCGCCGGGGGTAGGTAAAACTACCCTGGCCAAGATTATTGCCGCGTCGGCTGACGCCCATTTTGAGAGTATTTCAGCGGTATTGTCCGGGGTAAAAGAAATTCGCGAATCCATTGCCAAAGCCGAAGAGCAGCGCGACCTGCGTGGACGTAAGACTATTTTGTTTGTGGATGAAGTCCATCGCTTTAATAAATCACAGCAGGATGCATTCTTGCCCTTTGTGGAAGATGGCACAGTTGTATTTATTGGTGCCACTACAGAGAATCCCTCATTTGAATTAAATAATGCGCTGCTCTCACGCTGTCGCGTCTATGTGCTTAAAAGTCTCGATAGCAAACAAATCAAGACAGTTATTCAGCAGGCCATCGCCGACAAGCAGGATGGTTTAGGAGAGCGCAAGTTGCAGCTTGATGACCAGGCTCTGGATCTTCTTGCCAATGCCTCCGATGGCGATGCCCGCCGGGCGCTAAACCTTCTTGAGATAGCCAATGATCTGGCCACTGAACAGTCGGACTCGGCAGCTATTGATATCACCGTTCTCCAACAGGTGCTGGTAGGAGATACCAGGCGTTTTGATAAGGGCGGTGAGTATTTTTATGATCAGATATCCGCCCTGCATAAGTCAGTGCGTGGCTCCTCGCCAGATGCCGCACTGTATTGGCTGTGCCGTATGCTGGATGGGGGCTGTGACCCATTGTATATAGCTCGGCGAGTCGCCCGAATAGCCACAGAAGACATTGGTAACGCAGACCCCAGAGCCCTGGAATTAGCCCTCAATGCCTGGAATATTCAGGAGCGCTTGGGCAGTCCAGAAGGGGAGCTAGCCCTGGCTCAGGCAGTGATTTACTGTGCTGTAGCCGCCAAGAGCAACGCCGTATACAGCGCGTTTAAGGCGACCATGGCCGATGTGCAGTCTCTGCCCAGTTACGATGTACCTATGCATCTGCGCAATGCGCCCACCAGGCTAATGAAAGAGCTGGATTACGGCAAGGGCTATCGCTATGCCCACAGCGAAGAGGGTGCCTACGCTGCGGGAGAGCGCTATCTGCCCGACGAACTTGGCGACCGGCAGTATTACCAGCCAACAGACAATGGGCTGGAAAAGCAGATTGGCGATAAACTGAGACATCTGCGCTCGCTTGACCAGCAGGGCGAACAACAGAGAAAGGATAAATCCTGATGCATTGGTTAGCAGTTGCCATCGGCGGTGCCCTTGGGGCAATGGCTCGCTACGGAGTCAGTGGCTTGATCTTTGATGCCACCAGTCACAAATTTCCCTACGCTACTCTATGGGTCAATGTGCTGGGCAGTTTTATTATGGGTGTGCTGTTTGTTGTGATTCTGGAGAAGGGCCTGTTGCCGCCAGAGATGCGCAGTATTTTAATGATAGGCTTTCTCGGCGCCTTCACTACTTTCTCAACATTCTCGCTTGATGCCCTAGGTCTGTGGCAAAATGGCCACCTTTTTCTGGCCCTGGTCTATGCGCTGGGGACAGTTTTTTTATGCTTGGCGGCCATCAGCATGGCAGTCTGGCTAACACGTTTGTACTTGATTTAATTCTAAGGAAGTCACCATGCTCGACCCGAAGCTGTTACGTTCGGACCTAAATGCCACAGCTGCCAGCCTGCAAATAAAAGGCTATCAGCTGGATACCCAGGCTTTTCTGGCCCTCGAAACTCAGCGCAAGGAACTTCAGCTGGCTGCTGAGAACCTGCAGCAAGAACGCAATAGTTACTCAAAATCCATGGGTAAGCTAATTGGTGAAGCCAAAGCCAAAGGTGAAGACATAGAGCCACTAAAGGCGAGAGGCGAGCAGATTAAAACTGATTCTGCCGCTGCTGATGCCGCACTTGCCGCCGTGCAGGAAGAGTTGGATGCGCTGTTGCAGGGCATTCCCAATATTCCTCACGAATCTGTGCCAGCAGGCTCAGACGAAGATGACAATGTAGAAATTCGCCGCTGGGGTGAGCCTAGAGCCTTTGATTTTGAGGTTAAGGATCATGTGGATCTGGGCCATGGGCTCAATGGTCTGGACTTTGATACCGCCTCAAAAATTACCGGTTCAAGGTTTTCCCAGATGCGCGGCGGCCTGGCCAGTCTGCACCGGGCGTTGACCCAGTTTATGCTCAATACCCATATTCAAGAGCATGGCTATGAAGAGGTCTATGTACCCTACATAGTAAACCGCGAGTCCCTGTATGGGACAGGTCAGCTACCCAAGTTTGAAGAAGATTTATTTAAGCTGGATGACGAGCGCCAGTTCTATCTGATTCCCACCGCTGAGGTGCCGATTACCAATATCTACCGCGATGAAATTGTAGATCAGCTGCCTATCAAGTATGTGGCTCATACACCTTGCTTTAGAAGCGAAGCTGGCAGCTATGGTCGAGATACCAGAGGCATGATTCGCCAGCATCAGTTTGAAAAGGTTGAGATGGTGCAGTTTGTTTATCCCGATGAATCATGGGATGCGCTGGAGGGCCTGGTGGGCCACGCCGAGGCCATTTTACAGAAGCTTGATTTACCCTATCGTACCGTAGTGCTCTGTGGTGGCGATCTGGGTTTCTCTGCGGCAAAAACCTATGATATAGAAGTCTGGATTCCCTCACAGGAAAAGTATCGTGAGATTTCATCATGCAGTAATTTCGGCGATTTTCAGGCCCGACGTATGAAAGCCCGATACAGAAATGCCAGTGGCAAACCAGAGTTATTGCACACTTTAAATGGCTCGGGTCTGGCGGTGGGACGCACGCTGCTGGCAGTGATGGAAAATTATCAACAGGCAGATGGTTCTATTGCTATTCCCGAGGTCCTGCAGCCTCTAATGAATGGGCAGACTCATATTAACTAATGGACTATCTACCCTTATTCCATAATCTCAGGGGACGTCGTGTTCTGGTGATTGGTGGTGGCGAAATTGCCCTGCGCAAGGTGCGCCTCGTGCAGGAAGCCAGCGCACTAATTACCATTGTTGCCAAAGACTTCTGTCCGGACCTGCTGGAAATGGATGCCCGTGATACCGCAGACGGCTGCAATGGCCTTGAGCTTATCAGTGCGGCCTACCAGCACCAGCATTTACTTCAGCACCCGGATACAGTGATGGTAATTGCGGCCACCAATGATCGCGACCTAAATCGTCTGGTCTCCGAACATGCCCAGGCTGCCCATATGCTCGCCAATGTGGTGGATGACCCCAGTTTCTCTACAGTGATATTCCCCTCTATAGTGGATCGTTCACCCATTCAGGTGGCGATTTCCAGTGGCGGCGATGCACCAGTGCTGGTGCGACTGTTACGCACCAGATTTGAGAGCCTGCTACCTGCAGGCATGGCCAAACTGGGCGCACTGGCCGGCAGCTTTCGCGAGCGAGTAAAAACCAAGTTTGCCAGTGGCGCAGATCGCAAGGCATTTTGGGAAGATGTATTTTATGGCCCCATTGCTGAGCAGGCCTATGCCAACAATCTCGATGAAGCAGAGCGGTTATTGGCCGACAAGCTCGCCAGCACAGACAGTTTTAAAACCGGTGAGGTGTATCTGGTTGGCGGTGGTCCCGGTGATCCGGATCTACTGACATTTAAGGCGCTGCGACTGATGCAGCAGGCCGATATAGTGCTCTATGATCGCCTGGTATCCAAAGAGGTACTCAACCTGGTGCGACGGGATGCCACGCGTATCTATGTGGGCAAGACCGCCGGCGACCATCCGGTGACCCAGGATAATATTAATCAAAAGCTGGTGGACTATGCCCTTGAAGGTAACAGGGTGGTGCGGTTGAAAGGCGGTGATCCCTTTATATTTGGTCGTGGCGGAGAAGAGATTGAAACTCTGGCAGAACAGGGTATTCCATTTCAGGTGGTACCAGGGATTACGGCAGCCTCGGGCTGCGCCAGCTATGCGGGTATTCCCCTAACCCATCGCGACCATGCCCAGTCAGTGCGTTTTATTGCCGGCCATCTGCGGTCGGGCAAGATGGATCTAAACTGGCCGGAACTGGTGCAACCCAATCAGACTCTGGTGTTCTATATGGGCCTGAATGGTATGGAGACTATATGCCAGCAACTAAAGGATCACGGCCTGAATCCAACCACGCCCGCTGCATTGATTGAAAAAGGCACCTCTGACCGACAGCAGGTATTTGTGGGCGACCTGGATACGCTGCCCGGTATTGTTCGCGAGGCAGGTGCCAAGGCACCCACGCTGATTATTGTCGGCTCTGTAGTTAGCCTGCATAACAAGCTGGCCTGGTTTAGTAAGTCCGGCAGCAAACTCGAAGGCGTTATCAATAAAAATAATGAAGTCTAGTATAGGTATAAGATATGAGCGATAGCTTTGACTATGATCTGTTTGTAATTGGCGCTGGGTCAGGAGGGGTAAGGGCTGCACGTATGGCGGCCTCCACTGGTAAAAGGGTGGCTGTTGCCGAAGAGCGCTATCTGGGCGGCACCTGTGTCAATGTCGGCTGTGTACCCAAAAAGCTATTTGTCTATGCCTCTCAGTTCCCGGAGTTATTTGATGCCAGCGCAGGGTTTGGCTGGACCGTCCCCCAGCAGCCAACGCTCGACTGGGCGACACTAAGGGACAATAAAACTGCTGAAATTGAACGCCTCAATGGCATCTACAACAGCCTTATAGATAATAGCGGCGCCGATCTTTTTGATGGCAGAGCCACTATTGCTGGACCTCATCAGGTGAGTGTCAATGGCAGCCTGTACAGTGCTCGCACTATTCTCGTAGCTACCGGTGGTTGGCCCTATATCCCTGAATTTCCCGGCAGCGAGCATGCGATTAGCTCTAACGAAATGTTTTTTCTCGATGAGTTGCCCAAAACAGCGGTTGTGGTGGGTGGCGGCTATATAGCGGTTGAATTTGCCGGTATTTTAAATGGACTGGGCGTAGAGACTCATCTGGTCTATCGCGGGCCAGTGCTGCTTAAATCCTTTGATCGGGAAATGGCTGAGAAGGTAGCGGAGGGAATGGTTGCCAAAGGTATCAATATCCATCTAAATACTGAGATTGATGGAATCAATAAAACCACAGAGAGCCTCTCTGTGTCTCTGAATGGCAAGGGTAATCTCAACGCTGGCTTGGTTCTCTATGCCACAGGCCGCCAGCCGAATACGGCTGGGCTGGGTTTGGAAACTACGTCCGTGGCTACAGCCAGTAATGGCGCTATCCTGGTGGATGAGAATTTTGCTACTGCAGATCCCAGTGTCTATGCCCTGGGCGATGTGATTGATCGTGTTCAACTGACCCCCGTGGCCATTCAGGAAGCGATGGTGCTGGTGGATCATCTGTATGGGGAAGGGCAGGCCAGTATCGATTACAGCAATATTCCCACCGCGGTATTCTGTCAGCCAGAGCTGGGTACTGTGGGCCTGAGCGAGGAGCAGGCGCGACAGGAATACCCAAATATAGCGGTTTATATCTCTGATTTCAGGCCCATGTTGCAGACATTGGGCGGCGGTGCCGACCGCATAACCATGAAACTGATTGTTGATACTGCCTCAGACGCAGTGGTTGGCTGCCATATGGTGGGTGAACATGCGGCGGAGATTATTCAGGGCATGGGTATAGCGCTAAAAGCCGGTGCAACTAAGGCGCATTTTGACGCGACAGTGGGTATTCACCCGTCGGCGGCAGAGGAGTTTGTCACCATGAGAGAAAAGGCAAGATAGTTGTTTATTATCAGTATCTTATCGAGCAAAGTTAAACCATATTACCTGTGTGGAACATTATGGTTAGGACTGTAATTCTTGGGACCTACACTTAAAATTGACCCTTAGCCCGCTCCAGCAGGCAGAGGTTAAGATATTTTAGATCACTCAGGGTTTTGTCTGCATCACCAGGGCTTTGATTGACCGCGACTATCAGCAGGGCATGGGTGATTTCCAGATAGGCTCGCCCCAGACGCCGCAGTTCAGCAGGTTTGGTGTCAATATCCAAGCGCTCAAACATGCGCGCCATAGAGGCGATAATCA
>DDCQ01000053.1 GCA_002334915.1 Porticoccaceae bacterium UBA2002 | reverse complement strand
GGTTTTGGACGCATCACAGGTGCCTAATCAGATCAGTAACGAAGACGCTGAGGCTGCCTGCACCATGGTAATCAGCCTGGCAGACTTTATGGAGATGGCTGATGGCAAGCTGGATGGCACCATGGCCTTTATGAGTGGCAAGCTGAAGGTTCAGGGTGATATGGGTGTGGCTATGAAGCTTGGGCCTCTGCTGTCTTAATTATTTTTTGTATCAGGTTTACTGGGGTTTTGGAGACAGTGAAGTTGCCGTAACCCCAATTACAACCCAAACTGTCGAGCCGCCAGATCCCTCATAATTTCTTCCGAACCACCACCAATCGCATTAACCCGGACCTCACGATAAATACGTTCGACACGGTTGCCACGCATATAGCCAATACCACCCAAAATCTGCATCGCCTCACGGGCACAGAATTCCATAGTCTGACTCGACTGCACCTTTAACAGCGCAATATCCCCAGCATTCTCAGTTCCCGCCTGAACTTGCTCGCAAGTCATCAGCAAGTAAGCCTGAGTCGCGTTAATACGCTGCTTCATCTCGGCGATTTTATGGCGAATCACCTGGTGGTCGGCGAGACGCTGGCCAAAGGTTTTACGCTCGCGGGCCCAGGCCACTGCATCTTCAAGGCAGACGCGAGAAAAAGCCTCCATGGCGGCGGCCATGGCCAGTCGTTCAGCGTTAAAGTTATTCATAATCACCGCAAAGCCCTTATTTTCCTGGCCTAGCAAATTGCCTCGGGGCACAAGCACATTGTCGAAATAGATAGTGGCTGTATCTGAGCACCACCAGCCCTGCTTTCTGTCCAGAGCGGAACGTGATACACCCTCGGCATCGGCGGGAATCAGCAACGTGGATACACCACCAGAACCCTCTCCGCCAGTGCGCACAGCAGTGGTAAACCAGTTAGCGTTCATGCCACCGGTGATATAGGTTTTTGAGCCATTGACTATATAGTGGTCGCCATCCAGACGGGCTGTAGTTTGCAGCTGGGCAACATCTGAGCCACCACCGGGTTCGGTGACAGCCAGCGAGATACGCTTGGTGCCCGCCAGTACGGCTGGGGCTACCATCTGTTTGATCTCGTCAGTGCCAAAATTAATCACCGGCGGCAGGCCAATGCCATGCACCAGCAATGTTGCCGCTACGCCGCCGACAGCGACGCGGGCCATTTCTTCATTGAGGATTATACCGTGCCACAGATCTATACCTTCGCTGACACCGCCAAACTCCTCAGGGTAACCCATACCCAACAGGCCTATCTCTGCTGACTTGGTCCACAGCTCATCGGGGATCGAGCCACTTTCATCCCAGTCTTCTGCAAAGGGCATAATTTCGCGATCAATAAAACGTCGCAGCTGTGCACGCCATTCATGGTGCTCAGCAGTGAGGTTTTTATTGGGTAGCCGAGCGCTATCAAAGTCCAGTGACATGGCAGTACCTGCAGTAATAATTATAGAAAGTTAGCCTGGGATAGTAGTTTGAGTGCATACAGCTCGCAACCTAATAAGCGCCAATTAGTTGGGAATAAATGCCAATCTGGCGGCGCTATTTGCGGCGATAATCTCGCGGTGATACGCCGTGCCAGCTTTTAAAGGCACTGGAGAACGAGCCCTGATCGCCGTAGCCCAGCAGAAAGGCGATTTCGGTGATACCCAGACGGCTGTCAGACAGGTAGCGCAGTGCGACTTTGGAGCGCACTTCCTGCAGAATATTTAAAAAATTGGTGTCTCGATCAGAGAGGCGGCGCTGCAAGGTACGACGGGAAATATTGAGCTTACTGGCTAGCTTGTCAATAGTGACCTCGCCCTCTGGCAGGTATTGCAGAATAGATTGTTTAAGGTTGGCTAACAGCTGGTCGGCGGGGTCGTCGCCTTCAAAAAAATCTCTAAAGGGTCGCTCCTGATCCGGGCCTTCCTGGTATTCCTGTTTAATCATGGGAAAGCCGAGGGCCTCACGGTCAAAAAACAGGCTGCTGTAAGCCTGGCCAAAGCTCAGGTTACGACCAAAAATATCTTCGAGATAGCTTACATCTGTGGGCTGGGCATAGGTGAAATGAGCTCTAACCACCTGTACTGGCCTGACACAGAGGGAGTTGAAAATGCCCGCCGATGCAGACAGCATCTCGTCGCTGATAAAACGCTTGCGGCCAGTTTCCGGCATTAGTGGTTCCCAGCGCAGCTCTATCAGATCGCCCTCTCTGTAAGTAGTAATCTGCCCTATATCACCACGCAGCTTGTACTGGCTGGGCATTAAATTGAGATAGTCCTTAAAAGATCGGCACACTGTAGCCAGATAGAGCTGGATATTAAGTCCTTTAAGATAGGTTATTCGGCCTACGATTAATCCTATATCCGGGTTATTGGTGGCGTCGGCTGCCAGCTGAAACAGCCTGTAATAGCTGTTTACCGGAAAACGGCGATCGGGAATAGTTAGCTCTGTCGCATCCAGTCCAGCGCTTGCCAGCAGTGCCTGGCCGTCCAGTCCCTGCTGATCAATAACCTGCAATAGGGTATTGATGGGCGCGGCAAAAACTGTCCAATTAGGATCTATAAGCTGTTCGGTAATAGCGCCAGAGGCCATAGTTTAAAGGTCTAACTGATTGCAGGGAGGCCAGCTTACCACCAGCACTGAAACTCATTCAAATATTGCTACCAATACTCTGTATGGGCTGACCAGTAGCGAGCCGCTATGAGCTTGGCTGTGAGGTTAGCTATAAGGTTTGACGGCATTTTTACAATGTCCTGCGAGTAAAAATAATACTGCATTTACAGATGACATTTAACCAACTACTGTATATATTAACAGTATTAATAAAAATCAATTTTACCGAGCTACTGTCGTTACCTCTATGGCCAATACAGAAATAATATCCAATTTGCTAACCCGCCAGGACACCTGGCGCGGCCGTAGCAGGCGCCTGCCAAGACGCACTATCTATACAGGCCATCAGAGTTTGGACCTGCTATTACAGGGTGGCTGGCCGGTGGCTGCGCTCACTGAGTTACTGCCTCAGCAACTGGGTATAGGCGAGCTAAGTCTGTTACTGCCTGTGATAAAAAAGCATGGCAGTCAGCTTTGCCTGTGGCTAGACCCGCCCTACCAGCCCTACGCCCCGGCACTATCAGCGGCTGGTATTGCGCTGGATAAACTATTGGTTGTGCGCAGCAAAAACCCCAGAGAATGGCTGTGGGCCGCTGAGCAGTCTATTCGCAGCGGCGCTCTATTGCTGGCCTGGGCAAGACCGCAGGCACCCAGCTATGCTGACTTGCGCAAGTTACAACTGGCTGCCGCAGACAGCAGCAGTGCGGCTTTTTTATTTAGTCCGGTCAAGGCTCTGGGAGCGCCATCGCCGGTGGCGCTGCGCCTGGAGCTTGAAAGTTCGGAGGTTAACCAGATGCTACTCACTGTACGCAAGATGCGCGGAGTAGCCTCTGGGGCTCAGCTGCAGCTGTCTCTGGGTGAGTCCTGCACCCAGAGAACCAATTTGGCGCAACTGCCGGCAGATCGGCACCATGGTTATATCAACAACCCTGTACTGCGGTTAAAAAGTTGAATGGCTAAACATAACAATCTGGCACATGATATCTGGCTATATCTGCATTTCCCTCTGCTACCTCTCGAGACATTGTTGCCACAGCTACCCCGGGAGCAACCTCCCAAACCCATCGCCATTATTGACCAACAAAAAAATACCCAGCGCGTGCTGTGCTGTAATAATCAGGCCAGTGCCTGGGGTATAGAACCCAATCTATCTATCTCCACTGCTCTGGCGCTGTGCCCTGAACTGGTGGTGGCGCCCAGACAGATTGAGCTAGAGCAACAGCGCCTGCAGCAGCTGGCCCTGCTCTGCTATAGATTTAGCCCTGTGCTTACAGTGCACAGTAATTGCGGGCTCTGGCTGGAGATATCTGGCTGTTACAAATTATTTAAAGGCTACAACAGTCTGTTACAGGAACTGCACAACAGGTTGCAGGAGCAAATGGTGACTGCAGTCAATGGTATAGGCAGCAACCCTCTTGCCGCACAGCTGGTCTGCCAGGCTGAGTTTCAAATACAGCTGCCCAGCACCAGGCAAATGGAACAGCGTTTGTTCAGCACGGCTCTAAGCAAGCTAAATACCAATGCCAGGCAGCAGCAGAGTTTTAAACAGCTGGGTCTGCAGACTCTGGGAGATTTGCTGGCCCTGCCCCGCAGCGCATTAAGCCGTCGTTTTGGTAGGGAATTAATACTTTATATAGCGCAGCTAAATAATGACAAGCCCTGCAATGCACCGCGGTTTCAGCCGGCCAATAGCTTTCGTGATCTGATACAGAACCCCCAGGGTATTTTTAATAAAGAGAGCCTGCTTTTTCCAATGAAAACGCTGCTGCAGAATCTCTGCCATTATTTGATGGCTCGGCAATGTCACTGTCGAGAGATTGAATGGCAGTTTGAGCCTTTAATCGGAGAGCCTGCGCAGATGCGCATACAGCTATCTAGCAGTCAAAATAACTGGTCGAGCCTGTTAACGCTGAGTCGACTGCAGCTGGAGCGGCTGGAATTACCGCGCAGTATTGAGCAGATTATTCTATTTAGCGATCAGTTTGTCGAAGCGCCTCAGGGCATGGGTAATCTGGACTTATTCGGTGATAACAGTTGCCAGCAGCAGTCCAGCGAACTGATTGATAGCCTTAATGCGCGGCTGGGTATGGAGGCACTGTCGCAACCTGTGCTCAACCAGGACTATCTGCCAGAGCAGGCCAGCACCCTGGTCACGCCGGGCAAGCAAATAAATACAGCCCTCGATAATAGACTCAAAGCACCGCAACCGGTCTGGCTATTAAGCGAGCCTGCACCGGTGCAGATACGCAATCAACAGCTGTACTGGCATCAGCCTCTAAGTATTCTCAGTGGGCCCGAACGTCTCTGTGGCAACTGGTGGCAGAGCGAGCAGCAGCGTGATTACTATCTAGCCTGTGATAGCAGAGGCGCCCGCTACTGGTTATTTAGAGAAACCAGTAGTCAGCGCTGGTTTGTTCATGGCCTGTTTTCCTGAGCGACCACTATTAATCACACTGACACTAGCTATTAAATTGTTCTTTAAGCTTAAACTTCTGCACCTTGCCCGCTGGGTTTCTTGGCAGCAGATCAATCAGGTGCAACTGGCTGGGCAGTTTGTAACGGGCCAGGGACTCACCGGCAAAGTCGCGCAGATCTTCCAGGCTCAGTTCGGCACCCTCTTCCAGCACTGCAATGGCGGTCACAGCCTCACCCCATTTTTTGTTGGGCAGACCAATCACAGCCACTTCAAGGATGGCTGGGTGGCCATAGAGAATACTCTCCACCTCAGCCGGGTAGACATTTTCACCACCGGTAATCACCATATCTTTTACCCGGTCACAGAGAAACAGAAAGTCCTCATCATCCAGGTAGCCAATATCACCGCTGTGGAACCAGCCCTGAGAGTCAATGGCTTCAGCAGTGGCATCTTCGCGATTCCAGTAACCCTTCATCACATTGGGGCCTTTGATACAGACCTCTCCATGGACACCAGCAGCTACCGGAGTATTCTGCTCATCGACAATCCGCACCTCGGTAAACATGGGCGCCTTGCCCGCAGAGCCTACTTTGGCTATGGCCAGATCACTGGCCAGCAGACTGGCAAAAGGTGCAGTTTCAGTTAGGCCATAACCCTGACAGAAGTTAATGCCCCGCTCACCATAGGTTTTAATCAATGGCACCGGCACTGGCGCTCCACCGCAGGTCAATGTCGCAATACTCGACAGGTCTGTACCGGCAAAACTCTCATGCTGCACCATCATAAGAAACATGGTCGGCGCACCAAACATAGTGGTGACCTGATGCTTCTCAATTAATGACAGCACCTCACCTGCATCAAAGCTGCGCAGTAGCACCACTTCAACGCCTTTACCCAGAGATAGCAGCGTGGTGACATTTAGGCCACCAATATGAAACAGCGGCGCACAGGTTAAGGTGGTCCCCGACAGGCCATCCTCACCAAAGCACACATTAATGCTATTCCAGAATATATTGCCATGGGTCAGCATGGCGCCCTTGGGCAGACCTGTGGTCCCGGAGGTATACATAATAAAAGCCACATCATCGGCATCTACCTTCTCGCTGGCCTCAATTGCTGTGGCTGCGGCCATTAATGGCTCCAGAGGCTCCCAGTTATCTGCATCAGCCTCAGCGGTGATATAGCGAGTGCAGTCAAGATTGTCTCGCTCGCTATCAATCAGTGGGCGCAACATATCGTCGGCAACCAAGGTGCTGATACCAGCATCATTGGCAATAAAGCGTACCTCTGGGCCGGTTAAGCGAAAGTTCAGGGGCACAAATATCGCACCCAGACAGCCGCAGGCATAAAGCATTTCCAGAAATACCGGATGATTAAGCCCTATATAGCCCACCCGATCGCCAGCGCTTATACCTCCGCCGCGCAGCACAGAGGCCATACGTCGCACGCGATCGCCCAGCTCGGCAAAACTCTGGGTCTCACCCTCAAAGGTCAGTGCTGGTTGCTCTGGTGAAATGGCGGCACGGCGCAAAATAGTTTGGCCCAAGCCTATATCTGCAATTTGTAAAACTGACATCGAAATTCCCTCGAACCTATTATTATACAAAGTCGATCAGCTTCCTCAGGTCGACCTCTATTGTTTTGATGCAGCAAGCATAAAAGTTGCACCACAAAATATCTATACCCCAATCTATACTTGGCATGCTTTCTGCTATCTCCCTAGAGACACAGGGCAGTAAATGCCTGTAAACACAGTGGTATCAGCTAAAAAGGGCAGACAATGGGTCTCCACAGTCAACACTCGCTGTCCAATATGGTGCGCAGCCGCACCATAAAAGAGCAGCAAAAAATATGAAACTTATTTTTACCGACCTAGACGGCAGTCTGCTCGATCACTACAGCTACAGCTTTGCACCAGCCGCCAACTATCTTGAGCGACTGGAAGCACAACAGATTCCAGTGATACCCATTACCAGCAAAACCCGGGCCGAGGTTCTGTCTCTGCGAGAACGGCTCGGTAATCCACATCCATTTATTATCGAAAATGGTGCTGCAATCTGTATACCAAAGAACTACTTTCTCCAGTGTCCCGAAAATGGGGTCGAATCAGGAGACTACTGGGTAATTAGCAATACCGAACCGCGCAGCCAGTGGCTAAAAATACTCAACCGGGTTGGCAAACCCTTTGCTGATGAATATCAGACTTTTACCTCAGTCTCTGCCGGGCAGAACATAGAAGGGCTTGCCCTGCTTACCGGACTCACAATGGAGCAGGCCACCCTGGCTCAGCAGCGGGAATACAGCGAGTCCATTAACTGGCTGAGCACCGACAGCCGCAAAGCTGAATTTATTCGACAGCTCAGTGATGCTGGTGCCCATTTGCTTCAGGGCGGACGCTTTTTAAGTATGGGAGGCAACACCGACAAAGGCCGAGCGCTACTGCAGTTGCAGTCCCTCTACAAACAGCAGTATGGCCAATGTGAGTCCATTGCTATTGGCGATAGCGCCAATGATATCAGTATGCTGGAAGCAGCAGACTCTGCCTTAATTATCCGCTCTCCCAGTCATCAAATGCCCTCTCTGGAGCGCACAAAAAATCTATATCGCAGCAAGGCTACCGGACCCAATGGCTGGGTCGAAGGTGTTTATGCCTGGCTGGAAAACCAATACTAACCATCACTTACAGAGATACCTATGGGCGACTTTCACCAAAACGGTAATATCACCACATTACATAATCTATCCCGTCGGCCCCTGGCTGATATGGAACAGGAACTGGTTTCATTTTCTAAAACCAGACCCATGGGTTTAATCCTTCCCTCATTGTTTTCAGAACTTGAGGGCGAGGCTATGCCAAAGATTATCCACGAACTCAAACAGGTGCCTTATCTCAACCAAATTATAATTGGTCTGGATCGCGCAAATGAAAGCCAATATCGTGAAGCCCTGCAGTTTTTTAACAAGCTGCCTCAGGATCACAGAGTTCTTTGGAATGACGGGCCCAGGTTGCAAGCGCTGGATGCCAAATTGAAAAAGCTGGATCTGGCACCCAAAGAACTGGGTAAAGGGCGCAATGTTTGGTACTGCATGGGCTACACATTGGCCTCCAATAAAGCAGAGTCTGTCGCTCTGCATGACTGCGATATTACAACCTATAACCGCGAGCTATTAGCGCGCCTGATCTACCCCGTCGCCAATCCCAG
>DDCQ01000092.1 GCA_002334915.1 Porticoccaceae bacterium UBA2002 | reverse complement strand
AAGGATATCTGGGGTCTGGGCAAGGTGCAGATTGAGATTTTTGAGAAGACGGTTGAGCATCTTTTAGAGCAGCCTACTTTTATTACTATGTATCCTGCGGAGGTATCGCCGCTGGCGCGTCGCAATGATCAGGACCCTCATGTCACTGATCGCTTTGAGTTCTTTGTGGGTGGTCGCGAGATTGCCAATGGCTTCTCGGAGCTTAACGATGCAGAGGATCAGGAGTCGCGCTTTAGGCAGCAGGTTGCGGAGAAGGATGCGGGTGATGATGAGGCCATGCACTTTGATGCGGACTATATTCGCGCGCTGGAGTATGGCATGCCGCCCACGGCTGGTGAGGGTATTGGTATTGATCGGCTGGTGATGTTGCTGACGGATTCGCCCTCTATCCGCGATGTGCTGCTGTTCCCCCATATGCGGCCGGAATAAAGGTCCTATATAAAAAAGCCCGGCTAGTGCCGGGCTTTTTTGTTATCGCTTGCAGGTTTTACTTTAGGCTAGCGTAGTAGGCCGCCAGGTTGGCGATATCTGCATCGCTCAGACCTTTGGCCATAGCAGTCATCATGGCGTTGTCGCGCTTGCCATCTCTAAACTGCTTGAGCTGGCTAACCAGATAGGGCTCTTTCTGGCCCGCAAGGTTTGGCCACATGCCGTTGTTGCTTATGCCATTTATGCCGTGACAGCCGGCACAGGTCATGGATTTAGCTTTGCCTGCGGCAGGATCGCCAGCCATAGCGCCAAATGACAATGTGGCGGCAATAAATGTGATTACTAGTTTTTTCATACTATTTCTCCAATGGTTAATTCTGTGAGCCCAGGTCTCTAGCTATTCAGTGCTGTTGGCCAGACTGTGGCTGATAAATAATGAGGCACTTAACAGGGCCACGGCGCCGACCTGATGGGCGGCAGCCACCGGCACGGGCATATAAAATACTAAGGTGCTGATACCCAGGGTTACCTGCAGTATCAGAAAGCCTACCAGGGCAAAGATTCCAATTCTGGCTGGGCCCTGGATATCTGCCTTTAGGGCTTTGGCCGCAAAGATCAGTACCAGGCCTACAATCAGGTAGGCAAATATGCGGTGGTTAAACTGAATGGTAGTGATATCTTCAAACGCCGACAGCCAGGCTGGTGCCATGCTATAGAGTCCGGGCGGTACAAAGCTATCGCCCATCAGTGGCCAGGTGGGGTAGGCATAACCTGCCTTGGTACCAGCTACCAGGCCACCGGAGAGAATCATTAAAAAGATAAGTCCGCTGAGGCTGTAGGCAAACGTTCTTAGCTGTACTGGCTGACTGGTTTTGGGGCTTACCAAACCAAAGGCAGTCCAGAGTATAAATGAGTAGATTAGTACAGCAGCACCCAGGTGCGCGCTGAGGCGGTACTGGCTGACATCTGGCTTGTCTACCAGACCACTCTTGACCATATACCAGCCCAGCAAGCCCTGACAGCCGCCGCCAATCAGCATAAGAACCAGTTTTGGCCTCAGGCCGGCCTGAATCCGCTTGCTGAAGTAGAAAAACAAAAACGGCAGGATAAAAATCACCCCGATCAGTCGGCCGAGCATGCGGTGCAGATACTCGTACATAAAGATCGATTTAAAGGCTTCGAGGGACATGCCCATATTAATTTTTTGGTATTCGGGAAACTGCTTATACTTCCAGAACATATGCTCCCAGTCAGCCTCCGACATGGGCGGGATCATGCCCATCAATGGCTTCCAGTCCACCATAGACAGACCGGAGTTGGTCAGGCGTGTGACCCCTCCCAACAGAATCATGCCAAATATCACAGCGGCACAAAAAAACAGCCAGTAGGCAATTTGACGGCGGTAGGTATCTTCAAGAGTTAAGGCTGGTGTTGCTTGGAGCATTTAAAACATTATTCCATGGAAGGTTGATGTGTCGGTTTTTAGGCGTCTAACCAGGCTTTTTTACGGAAGCGGCGCATATTTAGACTAGATTTTATACCGAAATCCAGCAACGAAGTTGCATAGAGCCACATTACATCAGCCCCTATCTGAACCAGGGCAAAGGGCACCAGAATTCTGCTTAGGGCAATACTGAATATGGTGACCATCATTGGGTATCTGGTATCCCCTGCACCACGAAGGGCGCCGGCCATACTAAACTCAATGCCCATTAGCGGCAAACTGAAGCTAATGATGTAAATAAAGCGCACCAGCAGCGCAATGACTTCTTGATCATTGATCATAAAGCGGGCTATTTCTTCAGCGAAAAAGCTCATTAACATGCTGCCGACAACCATAATATAGACACAGGTGCGCATGCTGCGCCAACCGGCATCATAGGCACCTTTTTTATCGCCGGCTCCCAGGTGCTGACTAACCAGAGTGGCACTGGAGATTGAGAAGCTAAAGGCTATAACTATCATTAAGCCCAGTATGGAAAGGCCGATACCATAGGTGGCAAAAGCTGCGTTGCCATAGCTGGCCAGAAACACCAAAAAAATCAGCAGGCCGGACTGAAAAAATATCTGTTCAAAGGCGGCGGGCATACCAATTTTAATAAGATCGCGACCATTTTCCAGAAATCCGGGCAGCGGATTGGCGGGTTTAAATGACAGGACTCCGAGCATCCACAGCAGCAGAAAAATAATTACCGTAACAACGGCTCCAACCCCGTTGCCAATAGCCAGGCCAGCCAGTCCGCGGGCCTCTATGCCGTGCCAGCCGTAGGTAAAGGCAACACCCAGATAGATACCCAATACCGCACCCGCAGCGGCTGCCCACAGCGGCGTTTTGCTGTCGCCGGTGGCTCGAAACGCCATGCTCAATACCAGCACAATCAGTAATGGGGGTGCGAAGAGCACGGTATAAAAAACAAATTCTATAGCCATGGCCTGAGCCTCGGTGGTCAAATTAAACATTCCCACCAGAGGGTCAAGAAAGGGTATAGCAATAAAAGACAGCAGCAGACCGTCGACAAAAAATATAATCACCGACAGGGCGGCGACGCGCCCGGCAAGTTCTTTATTGCCCGCGCCCCAGTAGCGACCCACCAGTGCAGTGGTGCCACTTGAGAGTCCCATCATCACGGCAAACAATATAAAGAACAGCCGCTGACCTGTGGTCACAGCTGCCACCTCGTCAATACCCATGCCGCCGGCGATTTTTAGGAACACGAGACCGGTCAGCATAAAGGCAATATTGCTGAGAATGGTCGGCCAGGTAAGGCGCCAGATATTGAAAGTGGAGACGGGTTGCATGTGGGTCTATGATACCATTCACGGCGCCGTGGAAGTTAGCTTTTCATTTATCCTATAGGAGATATAAGTATGGTGGATCAGGGAACTGTGAAGTTAGATCCAAGCTGGCTGACAGTGCTTGGCAGTGAATTTGATCAACCCTATATGCAGCAGCTGCGACAGTTTTTGCAGCAACAAAAAAGCGCTGGCAAAGTAATTTACCCTCCCGGGTCTCAATGGTTCGAGGCATTTAATAACACACCATTTGATCAGGTGCGTGTGGTGATACTGGGGCAGGATCCCTATCATGGACCCGGCCAGGCTCATGGCCTGTGTTTTTCTGTTCTGCCTGGGGTCAAGGTGCCACCTTCGCTGGCTAATATTTATAAAGAACTGGCCGATGATTTAGGTATAGTGTCGCCGGACCACGGCTGCCTAACTGGCTGGGCCAGGCAGGGCGTGCTGCTGCTAAATGCGACGCTGACGGTGGAGCAGGCCGATGCCGGAGCCCATCAGGGCAAGGGTTGGGAGCAGTTTACTGATCAGGCTATTCGTGCTCTCAACGATCAACGCCAGGGTATAGTATTTTTGCTGTGGGGCAGTTATGCGCAAAAGAAGGGTGCCTTTATTGATCAGTCGCGGCACCTGGTATTGAAGTCTGTGCATCCCTCGCCACTGTCAGCCTATCGGGGGTTTCTTGGTTGTAAGCATTTTTCTGCCACCAACCAATATTTGCAACAGCAGGGGCAGCCGGTTATTG
>DDCQ01000035.1 GCA_002334915.1 Porticoccaceae bacterium UBA2002 | reverse complement strand
GAGACGTAATAAAAGTATGAATACTGAAATTATTCTAGGCGTAGGCATGTTTACCGTAGTGATTCTGGCGCTGGTGGCTTTTATTTTGGCTGCACGCAGCAAGCTGGTGTCCTCTGGTGATGTGAATATTGTCATCAATGGCGAGAAAACCATCACTGTGCCTGCGGGCGATAAGCTGCTGCAGACATTGTCCAATGCGGGACTGTTCTTGCCTTCGGCCTGTGGTGGCGGTGGTAGCTGTGCCCAGTGCAAATGTGTGATTACCGAAGGTGGCGGCTCTATGTTGCCAACCGAAGAGAGCCATTTTAATCGCCGCGAAGCTGCTGAGGGCTGGAGACTGTCCTGCCAGGCCCCGGTTAAGCAGGATATGCATGTCGAAGTTCCCGAAGAAGTATTTGGTGTCAAGCGCTGGGAATGTGAGGTTGAATCCAACTCCAATGTGGCCACCTTTATTAAAGAGCTGACCCTTAAGCTGCCTGAGGGTGAGGATGTCAAATTCCGCGCCGGTGGCTATGTGCAGCTGGAATGTCCGCCCCACCATATTAAGTACTCAGACTTTGATATCGAAGAAGAGTATCGCGGTGACTGGGAGCGCTTTGACTTCTTTAAGCATGAGTCGATTGTTGATGAGACAGTGATTCGCGCCTATTCCATGGCCAACTATCCAGACGAGAAGGGCGTGGTTAAGTTTAATATTCGTATCGCTACGCCACCTCCGGGATCTACCGGTATTGCGCCCGGGCAGATGTCGTCCTATGTGTTTAGTCTTAAGCCAGGTGACAAGATTCCGGTCTATGGTCCCTTTGGTGAGTTCTTTGCCAAGGATACCGACAACGAGATGGTATTTGTTGGTGGTGGTGCAGGTATGGCGCCCATGCGCTCTCATATCTTTGATCAGCTTAAGCGTATCAAGTCCGACCGCAAGATCAGCTTCTGGTATGGTGCCCGCTCATTGCGCGAGTGCTTCTACGACGACGAGTACGATATGCTGGCCGCCGAGAACGACAACTTCGACTGGCATCTGGCGCTGTCCGATCCCCAGCCAGAAGATAACTGGGACGGGCTTACCGGCTTTATCCACAATGTGCTCTACGAGCAGTATCTCAAGGACCACGAGGCGCCAGAGGACTGTGAGTTCTATATGTGCGGACCACCTATGATGAATGCGGCAGTGGTCAAACTGCTGGTCGATCTGGGTGTGGAGCAGGAGAATATTTTCCTTGATGACTTCGGTGGCTAACAGCAATAGAGATAATGGGATAACGGGGCTTTTTAACAGAGCCTCGTTTTTGCTTTCTGCGCTGCTTCTGGCAACCGTTTTAGGGTTGACTGGCTGCGACTCTAGTCCGGAGATAATTACAATCTCCGGAACCAAAATGGGAACCAGCTACAGTATCACGGTGGTAGCAGATCAGCCTGCGCCTGTGGACCTGGAGCAGCGTATTGAAGCTACCTTGGATATGATTGACCAGTCCATGTCTACCTACAAGACCGATTCCGAGATCAGTCAGTTTAATGCCCAGCCGGTGGCAGAACCACAGATGATTAGCCCGCAGTTTGCCGATGTGCTGGATATTAGCAAGCTGGTCTGGGAGCAAAGCGATGGCGCATTTGATCCAACGGTTGGGCCCCTAGTAGATCTCTGGGGCTTTGGCCCAGTGCTCACAGATAATGTTATTCCGGGCGACGAGCAAATTGCTCTGGCGCTTGAGAATACGGGCTACCAACACCTCAGTATAGATATGCAGATGATCAGCAAATCATCCCCCATACGCCTGGATCTATCGGCCGTCGCCAAAGGCTACGCGGTAGATCAAATCGCTGACCTGCTGGAGATGCTGGCACTGCCAGACTATCTGGTGGAGGTGGGTGGAGAGATGCGTCTCAGTGGCTCCAACCCCAAGGGGCAGCCCTGGCGTATAGCCATTGAAATGCCAGCAGTACTGCCGCAGGTGCAGCAGGTGATTAGCGCTCATAATGCAGCCATTGCCACCTCTGGGGATTACCGCAATTATTTTGAGCAGGATGGGGTGCGCTACTCCCACAGCATAGACCCGCGCACCGGCAAGCCCATTCGCCACAGCCTCGCCTCGGTGACAGTAGTGGGTGAAACCTGCGCAGAGGCCGATGCCTGGGCAACAGCGCTAATGGTGCTGGGGGAAGAACAGGGCATGTTGCTGGCAGAGCAGTTGGGTCTGGCAATTTATATGCTGGTAAAGGAGGGCGAGGAGTTTAAGGCAATTAGCAGTGAAGCCTTTGCTCCCTACCTTATTAAGTCAGAATCAATACAGCAAGAGCCCTAAGAGAAGGTCCTATGGCAGAAATTTTACTGGCAATTGTAATGTTTGGGCTGTTGATTGCGGCCATGGCAATTGGTGTACTGATGGGTGGCAAGCCTATTTCCGGTTCCTGTGGCGGCGTGGGCGCGGCCCTGGGTGAAGCCAACTACAATTGCGATATCTGTGGTGGCGATCCCAATAAATGTGATGAGCAGTCAGATTCTGCGCTAGCCTATGACGCAACCTCAGCCGATAAGGACAAATAATAAGCATGGCAGATTTTTCCTATGATTTAGTCGTGATTGGCAGCGGCCCGGCGGGTGAGGGCGCGGCTATGAACGCAGTCAAGCAGGGCTGGCGCGTGGCTGTTATTGACGAGCGCCACCAGGCCGGTGGCAGCTGTACCCATCTGGGAACCATACCTTCCAAGGCGTTGCGGCAGTCGGTTCGCCGCATGATGCAGTACAACACCATGCCCATGTTCCGGGCCGTGGGCGAGCCAAAGTGGTTTTCTTTTCCCGAAGTAATGAAAGCCGCAGAAAATGTGATTACCAAACAGGTGGAAGGGCGCACCAAAGGCTATGCACGCAATCGGGTGCAGACCCATATTGGTCGTGCCAGCTTTGTTAACCCCCATGAGGTTGCAGTGACCAGCGGTGATGGCAAGGTGGTGTCGGTGAAAGGAAAACACTTCCTGCTGGCCACAGGCTCTAGCCCCTACCGCCCTGATGATATTGATTTTAGCCATCCGGCGATCTTTGATAGCGACAGCATCCTTGGGCTAGATAGCACACCGCGCAATATTATTATCTATGGTGCTGGCGTTATCGGCTGTGAATATGCCTCGATTTTCTCAGGCCTGGATACCAGGGTAGATCTGGTGAACACCAGAGAATGGCTGATGAATTTCCTCGATGATGAAATCTCCGATGCCCTTAGCTATCACCTGCGCGACCTCAATGTGATGGTGCGCCACAACGAAGAGTACGAGCGCGTGACCACCAGCGGTAATGGTGTCACTCTGGAGCTTAAGTCAGGCAAGCGCATCCATGGTGAGGCCCTGCTCTGGTGTAATGGTCGAGCCGGTAATACCAAAGGTCTGGGTCTCGAAAATGCAGGCCTTGAGGCTGATGAGCGCGGCCAGCTTAAGGTGAATAAAGACTATCAGACCACTGTGTCTCATATCTATGCTGCGGGCGACCTGATCGGCTGGCCCTCGCTGGCAGGCGCTGCCTATGACCAGGGCCGTTTTGCAGCTTCTCATATGTGCGGGACTGATGATCAGTATCGGGTTGAAGATGTGGCCACAGGTATCTGGACCATTCCAGAGATTAGCTTTGTGGGTCAGAATGAATCTGAACTTACCGAGCAAAAAATTCCCTACGAGATTGGCCGTGCATACTTTAAAGATACCGCCCGGGCGCATATCTCTGGCGAAGAAGTGGGTATGCTAAAGATTCTTTTCCATCAGGACAGCTTGGAGATTCTGGGTATTCACTGCTTTGGTGCCGAGGCGGCAGAAATTATTCATATTGGCCAGGCTATTATGAGCCAGAAGGGCGAGGCTAACAGTATTAAGTACTTCCTGCGCACCACCTTTAACTACCCCACCATGGCCGAGGCCTATCGCATCGCGTCTATGAATGGTTTAAATCGGGTCAGTCGCGACCGCAGATCCTTTGAGGGTAAACAGGACTAGGGAGCGCCATCTTCAGGGTTGTCTGTTAAATCTGGATGTCTGACCACGGCGCGGAGCACCCAGTCGCCCTCAAAGTAAACTAAAAAATCCTTATATTCCCAGACAGAGATCGGAGGCTCTCCCACAGCAGCCTGCACGGTATCGGGTTCACCTCGGCTTTCAGCTACCTGATCCTTGGTTTGGCCACGCTGGGGCAGGTCCAGCGCGCTGTTTTCAGTTTGCTGGCCCAGGGGGAGCATAATTTGCTGTGCCCCCAGAGTGCCAGCCGAGCCCAGTAGCAAAACTGCTAATACAGATGATACTAACCAGTGTTTCATCCTTAACATCCTGTAATCTGATTATTTAATCTGTTAATTGTAGGCAATAGGTCAGGGGAAAACCTGAATTAGTTAGCATTACTGATCTCGACTCAATGTTGTTTGTCGACAGGGTTTCGGGTTTAATCCCTGCATGTTTAAAAACCTCCCTCTCTTTATTGGCCTGCGCTATACCCGCAGTAAACGCCGCGAAGGCTTTGTCTCCTTTATCTCGGGCTTTTCGCTATTTGCCATGGCTTTCGGGGTGATGGCTCTAATTGTGGTGCTGTCAGTGATGAATGGCTTTGATCGCGAGATTAAGTCTCGGCTGCTGCAGGTAGTGCCCCATATTACTGGTACTTCGGTGCAGGGGGTCTCGGCAGCAGAGATTGATCAGTTGCGTGAGCGCTTGCTGGATGGTCAATCTCCAGTGATCAGTGTTACTCCCATGGCCCAGAGCTTTGTGATGCTGTCCTATCAGTCCCAGCAGCTGGGTCTGAGCATGCAGGCCATAGATCCGGGCTGGCCCAGCGCCCAGTTGCTGCAGGAGCAGATGATTAGCGGCCATGTGGAGCAGCTGCGTCCTGGGGAGTTTGGTATTATTCTGGGTAGCCAGGTGGCGCGCAGGCTCGGGGTTTTTATCGGCGATAAGCTACAGCTAACGCTACCCAAAGTTACTGTCACACCCGCGGGTATTTTCCCCCGTATCAAAAGCTTTGTGGTCACTGGAATTTTTCAGGTGGGTGCTCAGGTAGACAGTTCGGTAAGCTTTGTTCATCAGCGCGATGCGCGTAAATTATTGCAACTTGGCGAGCGCTATCAGGGTGTTCAGCTAACTTTGGATGATGCCTATCAGGCAGATGCCTGGCTGGCCAATAACCCTCAGCCTCTGGCCGGTCAAAACTGGCGCACCTGGACCCAGTCAATGGGTACCTTATTCCAGGCCATGCGCATGGAGAAACTGGTGGTGAGCCTGCTGTTATCTGTCATTATTGCGGTGGCGGCCTTTAATATTATTGCCAGTCTGGTGCTGATGGTTGCGGATAAGCGCAGTGATATCGCTGTGGTGCGAACATTGGGCGCATCCTCAGCTATGGTGATAAAGGTATTTATGGTGCAGGGTTTAGCCGTAGGGTTTTTGGGTATTTTTGTGGGTACTGTGCTCGGCTGTCTGTTGGCCATTTTTATTGGAGATATTGTGAGCTTTATTGAAACTCTGTTTGGAGTCTATCTGTTTGATCCCTCGGTCTACTTGATTAGCGCACTGCCATCCAGGTTGCTGGCTGGCGATGTGGCCACGGTGGTGCTCAGTGCGGGGGCCCTTAGTTTTCTGGCGACTCTGTATCCGGCCTGGCGGGCGGGTCAGGTATTACCTGCCGAGGCTCTGCGCTATGACTGATAAAGCGGTATTGGTGGCCTCGAGTCTGCATCGCAGTTATCAGCAGGCGGGCAGCGATAATGATCTGGCAGTGCTGCAGGGCGTGGATCTGGAGATTCAGGCGGGCGAAAAGCTGGCCATTATTGGTGTCTCTGGTTCAGGCAAAACAACTTTGCTAAATGTACTGGGTGGGCTGGATGACCCCGATGCAGGTTCGGTGCAGGTCTGCGGCACTGATTGGAACGACCTGGATGCCACCCGGCGCGCCAGCTGGCGCAATCAGCATCTGGGCTTTGTCTATCAATTTCACCATCTGTTGGCAGAGTTTTCGGCTCTGGAAAATGTTGCGCTGCCGCTGCTGATTGGTGGCGCATCTGTTAAACAGGCCCGAGAGCGGGCCTCACAACTTCTGGCGCGAGTGGGGTTGGCTGAGCGCTTACAGCATCAGCCTGCCGAACTGTCTGGCGGTGAGCGCCAGCGTGTGGCCATTGCCAGGGCTCTGGTCACTCAGCCTGCCTTGGTGCTGATGGATGAGCCCACAGGTAATCTGGACCCTCACACCGCCGCTTCTATGCTGGATCTGCTAATGGAGCTGAATGAAACTCTGGGTATTTCTACTGTGATGGTGACCCATGATCCGGCCATTGCCGCCCGCATGGATCGGGCAGTTCGTTTAGTAGACGGCGTTTTGGAGCCGGCTATTGTTTAAGTCGGTACCAGCCTTTGTCGGCCTGCGCTACTTTACCTCTGGTGGTCGGGGCGGTCTGCTGGTTTCATTTATTTCAATGCTGGCCATTGCTGGTCTGGCACTGGGTGTTGCGCTGCTGGTTGTGGTGCTCTCGGTGATGAATGGTTTTGATCGCGAACTGCGCGAGCGTATTCTCTCCGTGGTGCCGCATATTCAGCTAATTCACGGAATAGGGGTAAGCGACTGGCCTGCCCAGAGCCAATTAATAGCTGGTCTGGACCAGGTGACCGAAGTAACCCCCTACAATGAGGCTGAGGGGCTGATACACAGTGGCCAGCAAACTAGGCCAATACAGCTGCTCGGGCTCTCTGCCAGGGCTGTGCCCGCTGGGCTTGAGGATGTTATCCGCGGGGCTGGCCTGGCTATTCCGCAATCTGGCCAGCTGCTGTTGCCCCAGCCTCTCGCCGAAGATTTAAATGTGGCTGTGGGCCAGCAGGTAACAGTGATAGTTCCGGCTATCAATGGCAGCGCTACTGCCGCCTATAGTTTTCTGGTGACCGGTATTTTTGCCACCCATACCGAGCTGGATCAGATTCTGGGACTGGCCTCTCTTGAGGAGGTGGGCAGCATAGCCGGGGTCGAGGGGCTGGTGCAGGGCTTTAGATTGCAGGTGGAAGATCAGTTTGATGCTCGGGATACAGGCTATCGGCTGCTCGAACAGCTGCCCTTTGGCTACGGCTTTCGCGACTGGTTTCAAACCCATGGCAACCTCTATCAGGCCATTCAGTTGTCGCGTAATCTGGTGGGTCTGCTAATCTTTTTAATTGTCGCCATTGCGACCTTTAATGTGGTGTCCATGCTAATGATGTCTGTGGTCAACAAGCGTAGTGATATTGCTATCCTGCAGACTCTGGGGCTGTCCCGGTCGGCCATTGTGCAGCTGTTTTTAATTCAGGGCGCCATGATAGGTCTGTTTGGCATAGCACTAGGGGTGTTACTGGGCATTATTGGTTGTTACTGGGTGGCGGATCTGGTGCTCTGGGTTGAATCCCTTATAGGTGCCAGCTTTCTGAATACGGCGGTTTATCCGATTGATTATATTCCGGTTGATTTACGCTGGGGGGATGTGGCGCAAATTGCAGCGGTGGCCATTGTGTTAAATCTAGTGGCTACCATATACCCTGCACTGCGCGCCAGTCGCATGGTGCCCGCTGAAGAACTGCGTTTTGAGGGCTAGACCTTGCCGCCGTTGTGGCGCTGGTCTTTGCGTATTTCCCAGTTTTTTACTACCTTCCAGCGCCACAGATAGAGAATAAAGAAATAGCCAATAGAGGCTAGAATAATGCCGCTCAGCAGGCTGCCAGCTATCAGCGGCAACAGTATCCCGGAACCCAGATTCGAAAACCATTCCCAGGACATGGTTACGGTGAAGTTTACCGGCTCACTGCCCAGTAGAAAACTGCCCAGCTGGTGGGTCAAATAAAACATAGGAGGAATAGTGAGGGGGTTGCTGATCCAGATTGTCATCAGGCCTATAGGCAGGTTTGCTCCCAGCCAAAAACACATGGCCGCGGCTATCAGCGTCTGAATTGGCAATGGTATAAAGGCACAAAAAATACCCACAAATACTCCCAGAGAGACCGAGTGACGGTTAAGGTGCAGCAGATTTGGGTCATGGGTTAAGGAGTTGATCCAGCGCAGCGAGGGACGCTGCAGCAGCTTGCCGATATCAGGTAGAAAGCGATGAATAATTTTTCGCGGCATAGAGTTTCTTTTTCAGGTCAGCGACTGCGGCTATTATGCCCGCAATATTTTTTTGTAACCAGTGTAAAACGCCCTTAAAACCAGACAAAATTTTGCGCCCGAGATACAATGATAGATTGAAACCAACAACCTATTTGGATGCATTCATTTGAAACAGCAAAGCGAGCCAGCTCTGGCGATTAGTCAGCTTAGTAAAACCTATGAGGGTGGCTTTCAGGCCCTGAAGTCGATTGATCTGAATGTGGCTCCCGGTGACTTCTTTGCCCTGCTTGGGCCCAATGGTGCTGGTAAGTCCACAACCATCGGCATTATCTGTTCTCTGGTGCGCAAGACCAGCGGTTCGGTCAGAGTATTTGGCCATGATATAGACCAGGATTTTAGTACTGCAAAACAGTTTGTTGGCGTGGTGCCCCAGGAATTTAACTTTAATCAGTTTGAAAAGCCCATTGATATTCTGGTTAACCAGGCGGGCTACTATGGCATTCCCTCCAAGGTTGCCTATGAGCGTGCCGAGAAATATCTCAAGCAGCTGGCGCTGTGGGACAAGCGCGATACGCCGTCGCGAACTCTTTCCGGAGGCATGAAACGCCGACTGATGATTGCCCGGGCGCTGATTCATGAACCCAGATTGCTGGTACTCGACGAGCCTACTGCTGGCGTGGATATAGAACTGCGCCGCTCAATGTGGGAGTTTCTTCAGGAGATCAATCGCCAGGGCACCACTATTATTTTGACCACCCATTATCTGGAAGAGGCTGAGAGCCTGTGTCGCAATATTGCCATTATTGATCATGGTCAGATTGTTAAAAACACCAGTATCCGAGAGTTATTAAAGCAGCTCAATAAGGAGACCTTTGTATTGGATACCCGCGAGGCGCTGGATAGCTGCCCCGAGGTTGAGGGTTATCCGCTGACGATGGTCGACGACCATAGTCTGGAGGTGGCCATTGATAAATCCCAGTCAGTGAATAAGCTGTTTGCGGCGCTGACCGAGCAGGGCATCCATGTGTTGAGCATGCGCAATAAGAGCAATCGATTAGAGGAACTTTTCTTTGATCTGGTGGAGAAAAACCTGCAGGAGAACGACCATGAATAATAGCCAAAAGTGGATTGCTTTTAGCACCATTGTGCGTCGCGAAATTCATCGCTTTCTGCGTATCTGGCCCCAGACTCTGGTGCCGCCAATTATTACCATCGTGCTTTATTTTGTGATTTTTGGCCGACTGATTGGCTCGCGTATCGGCGAGATGTCAGAGCTGCCCTATATTCAGTTTGTGGCGCCGGGATTGATAATGATGTCGGTAATTACCAACTCTTACTCCAATGTGGTGTCGTCTTTTTACGGCTCTAAATTCCAGCGTAATATTGAAGAGTTGCTGGTGTCGCCAACCCCCAACTGGATTATTTTGCTCGGCTATGTGGTCGGCGGTATGAGTCGCGGATTGGGTGTGGGCGCTATGGTGACATTGCTGTCGCTGTACTTTGCCGACTTTAGTCTGCACAGCCTGCCCATAACCATTGGCATTGTGTTGATGACCTCATTGATGTTTAGTCTGGCTGGCTTGATTAATGCCATTTTTGCCGGCAGCTTTGACGATATTTCTATTATCCCCACCTTTGTTTTAACACCATTGATCTATCTGGGCGGAGTATTTTATTCCACCGATATGCTTGGCGACTTCTGGGGCTCAGTATCGCTGATTAACCCAATACTCTATATGGTCAATGCCTTTCGCTACGGAATGGTAGGCATCACAGATATCAATGTCGCCTGGTCGTTTATAATGGTGGGACTGTTCTCTGTGGTGCTATTTGGCGTAGCGTTGCGACTGCTGGAGAAGGGCAGCAGGTTGCGCAGCTAATGGCAGATTATTCAGATACAGGGCTGGGTAAAGATACTGGCTATAGTGATCAGTACGATGCGTCGCTGCTGTATCCCATTCCCCGCAGCAAAGCGCGTGGCGCTGATAACAGCGCAACACTGCCATTTGTGGGTGTAGACCTCTGGACTGCCTTTGAGATTTCCTGGTTAAATCCGGATGGCTTGCCGCAGCTGGCTATTGGGGAATTTATATTTCCCTGCACCAGCAGTGCCATTGTTGAGTCCAAGTCATTTAAGCTATATCTCAACTCGTTTATTCAGACCCAGTTTGGCTCCATGGAGGAAGTCAGTGAGATATTGAGTGCTGACCTGTCTTCAGTTACCGACGCCAGTGTTGATGTTGTGCTCTATGAGATAGCTGAGTACAACGGCTTTAAGCCGATTTCAGAGCCCGATGGCATCTGTATCGACCAGCAGTCACTGGCCATAGACAACTATCAACCAGAACCGGAATTTTTGTCAGCCGACACTGATTCTACAGTCACTGAAATTGTCTATTCTCATCTGCTAAAAACCAACTGTCCGGTTACCGACCAACCTGATTGGGCCTCTGTGTATATTAGTTACACAGGGCCGGCAATTGACAGGGCAGGGTTACTAAAATATATAGTTTCGTTTCGCCAGCACCAGGATTTTCATGAGCAATGTGTCGAGAAAATCTTTACCGATATACTGCAGCGCTGTGCACCCACAGAGTTGAGTGTCTATGCCCGCTATATGCGCCGCGGTGGTTTGGATATCAACCCTTTTCGTAGCACGGTGCAGACCATGCCGCCCAGCTACCGCCAGGTGCGTCAGTAGCCATAGCTGAAAGCCAGCAGTGCCTATTAGCCAGTTGACAGAGGCTGTTATGTAAGGCTGGTTTTTAAAAACTCAGTGAGCAGGTGGACCGCCTCATTATTAGCGCGGCGCTTTGAAGCCAGCAAACTAATACCAACCTTGCCCAGATCTGGAAAACGAGACGATGGTGGCAGTATTCTTAGATTTTCTGGCACTGTGCTCTTGGCCAGCACGGTCACTCCCAGCCCCTCCTGAATCGCCTGCTGTATGCCACTTAAATCTGGAATGGTATAAACAATCTGCCAGGGTTGCTGTATCTGATCTAGCATGCCAGTGGCTCTCTGTCTGTAGATGCAGCCTTCGGCCGCGGCAATCAGCGGTACTATGGGCGCTTTCTGGATACTGTGATCGGCGCTGCAGACCCAGACCAGATCATCGGTTTTCACCAGATCGGACCAGGTTTTAGATGGGTTGTCCTCCAGCGCAAGAATCAAGTCATGGTTCTGCTTGCCAGCCTTGGATAGCAGGTTTTTACTTAACTCACAGTTTACTTCCAATGTGATATTGGGGTAGGCGCTGGCAAAACGGCTTACAATTTTTGGTAGCAATATAGTGGCAAATTCGCTGGGAATACCCAGGCGGATTTTCCCTGAAACGGCACTTTTTGATAGCTCGCTAATGGCCAGATCATTTAAGGATAGAATTTGATTGGCATAACCATAGAGGCTGTTACCAGCTTCGCTGAGTTCCAGGCTTCTGCCGTTGCGGGTAAATAATGTCTCGTCCACCAATTCTTCCAGGCGCTGTATCTGCAGACTGACTGCCGGTTGCGACCTGCCGAGTATTTCACCGGCTTTAGTAAAGCTGCCAAGCTGGGCCACAGAGACAAAGGCTCTAAGCAACTCCATGGGCAGATTTTTCATAGCGCACCTATGTATTTAGAATATTAATACATGCATTATAGCTATTAATTTAACAAATTGTAGTCGAGGCTCTATTATTCCAGTCTATTAGCGTCAAAAAGCGTCTAGCAATGCCTGAAAATACTGATTTAAAGCACACCGAATTCTACGACCAGCATATAGCTGCCGGCGGCAAGATGGTGCCTTTCGTCGGCTATCTGATGCCTGTGCAGTATTCCGAAGGTATTATGCAAGAGCATCTGCACTGCAGAGACAATGCGGGTCTGTTTGATGTCTCTCATATGGGTCAGGTACTGGTCAGTGGAGAGGGCGCGGCACTGGCATTAGAGAAATTAATGCCCGTCGATCTGGAGTCTCTGCAGATCAATCAGCAAACCTATGCCATCTTTACTACCCAGAGCGGTGGAATTTCTGATGATCTAATTGTTACCCGCTGGTCAGAGAACAGTTTTTTTCTGGTGGTGAATGCCGCCTGCAAAGAACAGGATATCGCCCATTTGCGCGAACACCTCGTCGGTCTGGACATTAACTATTTTGGACATCGCCAGCTGCTGGCCCTGCAGGGGCTGGCTGCCAAAGAGGTAATGGCTGAACTGGCGCCAGAGGCAAATAGCCTGGTATTTATGCATGGTTGCCGAGTCAGTATTGATGGTATGGACTGCTATGTCACCAGATCTGGCTATACCGGTGAAGATGGCTTTGAAATTTCTGTGGCTGCCGCAGATGCACGTGCTCTGGCAGAGCTATTGCTCGCCCACAGCTCAGTCAAATGGATTGGCCTGGGTGCCAGAGACTCTCTGCGGCTGGAAGCAGGGCTCTGTCTCTACGGCCATGATTTAAGCCCAGAGACCTCTCCTGTAGAGGCCAGCATATCCTGGTGCATCAGCAAATCCCGCCGCTCCGATGGCGCCAGAGCAGGAGGCTTTCTTGGCGCCGATATTATTCTCGATCAGCTGGCCAATGGCGTAGCAAAAAAGCGCGTTGGTTTTATTGTCGAGGGGCGTGCGCCAGTGCGGGAGGGCGCAGAGATTATTGATCAGCAGGGCGCAGTGGTTGGCCAGATTACCAGTGGTGGCTTTGGCCCTACATTGCAGGCGCCTATAGCTATGGGTTATGTGCCCACCCATTTATCAGCCGTTGGTACCCAGCTCAATGCCCTGGTTCGTGGCAAAGAGCGGCCCATTACTGTGACCAAAATGCCACTGGTTCAGCAACGTTATTTTCGCGGTTAATTGCCACTTATTATTGGAGTCTGGTTAATGTTACAAAAGAAACGCACCTTCGCCGACCTGGAGAATGCCGCAGAGTTTGTGGCCCGTCATATTGGTCCTAGTGCAGACGAGCAACAGGCCATGCTGGCGGCACTGGGCTGCAGTAATCTGGCCGAACTGACCACTCAGGTAGTGCCCGAAGCTATTGCTATGACCGAGGCGCTGGATATTGTTGATAGCTGTACCGAGGTGCAGGCGCTGGCCGAGTTGCGGCAGATGGCCGAGCTTAATCAGGTATTTAAAAACTATATAGGTCAGGGTTATTACGGCACCATCACACCCAATGTAATTCAGTGCAATATCCTGGAAAACCCCGCCTGGTACACCGCCTATACTCCCTATCAGCCAGAGATTTCTCAAGGACGTCTGGAAGCGCTGATTAATTTCCAGACCATGATCACAGATCTCACGGGTATGGAGATGGCCAATGCCTCCATGCTCGACGAGGGCACTGCCGCGGCCGAAGCCATGGCCCTGTGCCAGCGCATGTCCAAATCAAAATCCACACGCTTTTTAGTCGATGCCGACTGTCTGCCCCAGACCATTGAGGTTATTAAAACCCGCGCCGAGCCTATGGGCATTGATGTGTTAGTGGGTGAGCCAGATCAATTTGAGGGCGAGGCCTTTGGCGCTCTGCTGCAGTATCCTGGGGCCAGTGGCGAGGTGAGAGATTACCGGGATATTATTCAGCATATTCAGGACAATAAGGGCCTGGTAGTAATGGCAGCCGATATTCTTAGCCTGGTAATGCTTGAGTCTCCCGGCACCCTGGGTGCCGATGTGGCTATTGGTTCAACCCAGCGCTTTGGTGTGCCTCTGGGTTACGGCGGCCCCCATGCTGGTTATATGGCTACTCGCGAAGCCTATAAGCGCAACCTGCCGGGCCGACTGGTGGGTCTTTCTCAGGACGCTAATGGTGAGCCGGCCTACAGATTGGCTCTGCAGACTCGCGAGCAACATATTCGCCGAGAGAAGGCGACTTCTAATATTTGCACAGCCCAGGTTCTGCTGGCGGTAATTGCCAGTATGTATGCTGTCTATCATGGCCCCGGAGGACTTAAGCGTATAGCCCAGCGTGTGCATCTGCTGACCTCGGTGCTGGCGGAAGGCTTGAGACAACATGATTTGGCAGCGGTTAATAACAGCTGGTTTGATACATTGACTCTTAACACAGGGGATAAAACCGCGGCGCTGATTAAAGCCGCCCAGAAGCAAAAGATTAATCTGCGCCAGATCGATGCCCATACCATTGGCCTGTCGCTGGATGAAACCACTGGTGCAGATGATGTGGTTGCACTCTGGGATATTTTGCTCGGCAGCCATAATCTGGATGTAGATGCACTTTTGGAAGCAGAGGCCGAAGGCTTGCCGGGCAACCTGATCCGCAAGGATAGCTTTCTGACCCACCCGACCTTTAGTCACTATCATTCAGAGACCGAGATGCTGCGTTATCTGCGCAAGTTGTCAGATAAAGATATAGCCCTGGATCGCGCCATGATACCCCTTGGTTCCTGCACCATGAAACTGAATGCCACAGCAGAAATGCTTCCAATTACCTGGCCCGAGTTTGCCAATATCCACCCCTTTGCCCCAGCCGAGCAGACCACAGGCTATCGCGCCATGATCGATGATCTGGAATCTATGCTCTGCGCCTCGACTGGCTATGACGCCATGTCACTGCAGCCCAATGCCGGATCCCAGGGCGAGTATGCCGGACTGCTGGCTATTCGTGGCTACCATGAAAGCCGCGGCGACACAGAGCGCAATATCTGCCTGATACCCAGTTCAGCTCATGGCACCAACCCTGCATCGGCACAGATGTGTGGTATGGCTGTGGTGGTAGTTAAGTGCGATGAACAGGGCAATGTGGATGTGGATGATCTCAGAGCCAAAGCGGCAGCCCATGCGGATAATCTGGCAGCCATTATGGTGACTTACCCCTCGACCCATGGCGTGTTCGAAGAGCGTATTACCGAGATTTGCGACATTGTGCATAACCATGGAGGTCAGGTATATATAGATGGCGCTAACCTCAATGCCATGGTGGGTCTGTGTCAGCCTGGCAAATTTGGTGGCGATGTGTCGCACCTTAATTTGCACAAAACATTCTGTATTCCCCATGGCGGAGGCGGCCCAGGTGTGGGCCCCATCGGTGTAGGCGAACATCTGGCGCCATTTCTGCCCAGAGAGTCAGCAGATGGCAGCCGTCAGGGCGCGCAGGTTTCTGCCGCTCCCTATGGTAGCGCCAGTATTCTGCCCATTACCTGGATGTATATTCGCATGATGGGCCGCGCTGGACTTAAGCAGGCCACAGAGGTAGCCATACTCAATGCCAACTATATGGCCCATCGCCTGCAGAACCATTATCAGGTGCTGTATACCGGCAGCAAAGGCCGTGTAGCCCACGAATGTATTCTTGATGTGCGGCCGATTAAAGATGAGATAGGCATTAGTGTTGATGATATAGCCAAGCGACTGATCGACTTTGGCTTTCATGCACCAACCATGTCATTCCCAGTGGCTGGTACATTGATGATTGAGCCTACAGAGAGCGAGTCAAAAACCGAGCTTGATCGTTTCTGTGATGCAATGATTGCTATCAAACAGGAGATTGATCAGGTGGCCAGCGGCAAGTTCACTGTGGACAACAACCCCCTGGCAGGCGCCCCTCATACAGCCGCTATGGTCAGTGCCGACCAGTGGTCGCGGGCTTATAGTCGCAGCCAGGCAGCCTATCCGCTGGAGTCATTGCGTTACAGTAAATATTGGCCACCAGTAGGGCGCCTGGATCATGTATTTGGCGACCGCAATCTGGTGTGTTCATGCCCGTCGATAGCAGATTACGAATAGTCTGCTGTTGCCGGCTGTTCCGAGGAATCGTCTGCCACTGGCTCCCTAGGTGGGTATTCTGAGCTGAGGTGTTTGTGCAGATCCACAGCACTGTAGACCTTGACCGGCTCAGAAAAGCCCTTAATGGCTATCTCGCCCTTATTTATGCAATGGATAGAGTCTCGAACCAGCCCATAAGTATCCTCAGATAGCAAAATCTCATTGCTATCGGCAGAGGATTCCAAACGGCTGGCCAGATTGACCGCGCG
>DDCQ01000046.1:14483-39176 GCA_002334915.1 Porticoccaceae bacterium UBA2002 | reverse complement strand
GCCGTGAAAGGGCGGTGTCCTAGGCCTCTAGACGAACGGGACGTAATGGCTAGGAGGCGCGCATGATAAGTAGCGGCAGGTACAGTGTCAACCCTTAGCTAGTTTAATTTTAAGGGGTTTAGTCCTTTTATTTAGAGTGCTCGATATTTAGTCAAAAAACTCTTGATCTGGCGTACATTTAAGCGATAGCTATCAGCGACATCTCTGCAGAACAAGCCTATTAAGCCTCCTGATAAAAAGCCCATCGCCAAACCTGGAATGGCTGAGCATGTCGGTAAATTACAAAGCTCAGCAAAAAAGCTGATTATTTTCTCTAGCTGATCCAAAACCCCTGGGATTATGGCTACAATACGCAGGTGGCAGCTCCTCTAATTATGTGAAAATAAACAATGACCGATTTATTGAAATCCGACAAGCTATCCGGCGTATGCTATGACATTCGTGGCCCCGTGCTCGACCACGCAAACTGGCTGGAGGATCAGGGCCAAAAAATAATTAAACTCAATATTGGTAACCCAGGCGCCTTTGGCTTTGACGCGCCAGATGAGATATTTCACGATGTAATTCAAAATTTGCGTGAAGCCCAGGGCTACTGTCACAGCAAGGGATTATTCTCGGCCCGTAAAGCAGTAATGCAGCGCTATCAGGCTCAGGGAATAGATGGGATTCATATTGAAGATGTAATTATGGGCAATGGCGTCAGCGAGCTGATTGTTATGGCCATGCAGGCGCTGCTCAACCCCGGGGATGAAATACTGATACCCTCCCCCGACTATCCACTGTGGACTGCGGCAGTATCCATGGGGGGTGGAACGCCGATTCACTATAGCTGCAACGAGACGGATGACTGGCAACCTGATATCGCAGATATCGAAGCCAAAATCACTGCCAATACCCGTGGGCTAGTGGTAATAAACCCCAATAATCCCACTGGCGCTGTCTACTCAGAAGCAGTTCTAAAACAGCTGGCCGCTCTGGCAGAGAAACATAATTTGGTGATGTTTGCCGATGAGATTTACGATCGAATAGTCTATGACGATGCCGTTCATGTGCCCATGGCCAGCCTGATTACAGAGACCCTGTGCCTGACCTTTAATGGCCTGTCAAAGACCTATCGTCTGGCCGGCTTTCGCTCTGGATGGATGCTTATCACCGGCACCAGGGAGCGGGCTGCCAGCTATATAGAAGGGCTGGAAATGCTGGCATCTATGCGTCTTTGTGCCAATGCTCCAGCCATGTTGGCGGTGCAGACCGCCCTTGGAGGACGTCAGAGTATTGAAGATTTAATCCTGCCGGGCGGGCGTCTTTTAGCCCAGAGAGATTTGGCCTACAGACTAATTACTGATATTCCGGGGGTCAGCTGTGTTATGCCTAAATCGGCAATGTATCTTTTCCCCAAGCTTGACCCGGCAATATATCCAGTCGCAGACGATGAACAACTGATGCTAAACTTACTAAAGGAAGAGCGTATTTTAATGGTTCAGGGTTCGGCTTTTAATCTTGATAGCAAGCAGCATTTCCGTATTGTATTCTTGCCTGATCAGGAGCAACTCAGAGAATCTATAGGCAGATTTGCCAACTTTTTAGAGCGATTAAGACTGTAACAACAGGATCGATAATGACCAATAACAAGCAGGAAACACTACCAGAGCAGCCTAATTTTAATGGCGCGGCGATTATCAATGAACAGGGTGAAGAGATACCTATCACCGAAGAGATGGTGCAGACTGCCTGTGAAAAGCTAGACGATTCTGAAGCCTAGACTTTGATATTGAGCCAGGTTTTCCTCAGCCTGATCAATACCGTAGTAGCTAAATTCCCGTCGAACCGGATAGTTTTTGCGCAGCTGATCAAAGATCTGCGCGACTTTCACCTGATCTGAGCCCGCATCGGTCATGGCTTTAATCATGCGCTGATGGTCTTCGGTCACATCGTAACTATCCAAAATCGCCCTATTGAGTGTTACAGGGGCCAACTGCAGCGGCTCTTCAAATACAGTCTCAGAACCTTTTTCAGTGGTTAAACCGGCCCATTCGATAAAAGCATCAAATACCATTTTTGTGCCATTAACCTTACCCTCAAGGCTATATCCAGCGATATGGGGTGTAGCCATAGCCACTAAAGCCATCAGGTTTCTATCTATACTAGGCTCATTCTCCCAGACATCCAATGCAACCTGAAACTGCTTACCAGCCTGAAACAGCTCTAGAAGCGCCCCGTTGTCGATCACCGCTCCGCGGCCAGCATTAATAAGCAAGGCTTCAGACCCTATGCTTTGCAAGCGAGTCTTATCCAGCAGATGGTGGGTGGGAAATGGGCCCTCATAAGTCAGAGGTGTATGCAGGCAAATAATATCGCAGTCAAGTACAGCATCCAGTTCGGTCAAATCTGGAATAGCAGCTGCAGATAAAAATGGGTCATAGACCTGACAGTGAACATCGAGCTCGCGCAGTCTCCGATAAAGTCTGCCACCCACATTGCCACAACCAATAATGCCCAGAGTTTTACTCTGCCAGTCAGGCATTAAACGGCTCATCACACTGAGATCATACTGCACCACAGCCTCGGCATTGCATCCCGGCGCATGGGCAAACTGAATTCCCGTCCGATGCAGATAATCAATATCTATATGATCGGTTCCTATGGTCGCAGAGCCAACAAACGCCACCCTGGTCCCTTCCAGCAGCGCAGCGTCGACTCTGGTCACTGAGCGCACCAGCAGCACATCGGCATCCAGCAGATGCTGGCGCTTAATATCCCGCCCGGCCAATAGCTGAATATCAGCGAACTCGGCAAATAGCTCTGCGACTAGGGGCATATTTTGATCAGCGATTATTTTCAGTTTATCTACTCTTAAAAAGTTCTATGTAGCCTAGCGCATCGGTGTGCCATAGCTTCGCTGCTTAAGACTGTTAGCCCGAGCTGTAAAAGCTGTTCCAAACCCCATCTCTTCGCAAAACAACTCAAAGGCATCCTGATGAATGCCCTGCCAACTAATCCCCTGAAGTGTTGGCGCCTCATCTACATCAGTCACAATCGTCGCCAGCTGAAGCGCTAAAAATAGCTGATCGCGATGGCTATTAAGCTTATCTGCCAGCTTTTTAGCTCCGCGGATCGGCAGATCCTGCAGCTGATCCAGATGCTCCATAATGGCATCTATGCCGGGGTAATGGGATAACAGCTGACGGGCAGTCTTAGCTCCTATACCAGGCACCCCGGCGATACTGTCGCTACTATCCCCCATCAGGGCCAGCAGGTCGGCCATCTGCCCGCAACCAATATCCAATTCAGCCTCAAGCTCAGACTGAGTCTTGGGCTGGGACTTGCCAAAGTCCCAATACAGGTCGCTGGCTTGAACCAGCTGGATTAAATCTTTGTCACGGCTGACAAATACAGGCTGCCCATTATCCTGCCTAACCTTACTGGCAACACCACCAATTAGATCATCTGCCTCAAATATATTGGAGGCCATTTCGCGAATGCCCAGCACACGACAGAGCTGCCGACAGGCATTGAGCTGAAACGCCAGAGCCTCATCGGGCAGCTCCCGATTGGATTTATAATTGGCGCAGAGTTGATGGCGAAAACCCGACCCCAGACTTTCATCAAAGGCGCAAAATAAATGTTCGGGCTGTTTCTGACGCAATAGATCTAATAAAAACCCGGCGAACCCATAGACAGCATGAGTCGAGTAACCAGATTCAGGGGCCTGCCAATTGTCCGGCAGACTGAAGTAACTGCGAAAAATATAGATAGAGGAATCGATCAAATAGGCTTGCATATACCCTGCTTTTAAATAAGTTTATTCCGTTGATACTCTCTTGCATCCAGGGCATCGGGGCCATCAAACCCGCGACGCAGAGCATAAATAAATAACGCTGCCCTACTGGGTAGTCTGCCCGGCTGACACCAGTCAATCGCCTGCAGGCTCACGGCCTGAGCAAAGCTTTCGCTGGCCGCTGTACAGTCCCCATCAACAGCGCTGTCACCATCAAGATTATCAACACTGAGGGTAAAATGCTGGTCACAGGCTGTTGAAAACATCCATTCAAGCGCCTGGGGTTTGACCTCCGCAGCCTCAAATATTTTCTGCTGCTCTGCAGTGCGCCCATCCGGGTTGTACCAATAACCAAAGTCTTCTAATTTAAGGCGCTCTAACCCAGCGATGCACCAGTGAGCTGTCTCATGCAGCGCACTGGGAATATAATCCTCCCGGAAGCATAGACGATGCCAGGCGCAGTCTCCACTGGCCGGCAAATAAACTGGCTCACTGGCACCAGCCTCAAGCCTGGTATTAAAGCGGTCAAAAAACTGCTGCTCAAACAGCTCAATAATTAGCTGTAGATCAGCGGCCATATAAAACTGTGGTGGGTTTTTGCTGTCCAAGGTTCTTACCGCTCGACAAATTGTGTGCAACTGTAGAAAACAAAGCGGTATTTTACAGCAAAACAGATAGGCAGGGTTAGGTTGCAAACCCGGTTGTCACAGGGTATCTCTCGAGCCTGGGTAACAATAAAACACAAATTGTTGTGCTTTATGAAATTCTGGAGTACCTTATGTAGTGTTAGCAGTATTTTGCTATCAACTGCCTCTTTGCTATCAACTGCCTCAAGGAGAAGTATTTATGCCCACACCGGCGCTTGATCACCCGATGGACAACGTGATTGATATCTTCACCCGCAAACCTCTCTCCGAACTTTCCAACAACAAACTTATCCGCATAGCCCCTGAACTCGATGGTCTTGATATGCTTTACAGCAATTCCGAAAATCCGGAAAAGCTGTTCTCAGTTAAGGTATTAGCCTGGGGTCTGCGGCTCAGTGGAGAGGTCGTAGGCCTGGTTCCCTGGCTCGATGAACTGGTGGCCTGCGATGAAATAAACGATCCCTTAAATGGCCAGTGGCAGGGCTATTACGACCAGGGGGTCGATGAGTTATTTTTTGCTGCACCATTGCACAAGGTAGTCGAGCTGGAAACTGCCGCCGACTACTATGAGTACCAGTGCGAGACCGGGCGAGAAATTATTCAGGAGGTACCAGACAGCATTGGTACCCATGCAGTGCTCTCTGCAGACGGCTTTCACAGCATCACGCTCAAAGAGGTTATCAGCTGGAGATTACTCCATGATGGCTCTATGGAGGCCATGCTGATAGATGAAGACAAAATGGCCAGCACACCTGTACTGCCCGGCGATGACTGCCTTTACGCTGCCGACAAAAATAACGACTTCCGCTATTTCTTCCAGCACCATATAGCCAATAAGTTAAAGTCTCAGGACCCAGAGGCACTGGCCGCTATATCGCTGCTAGAGGAGAGTTAAAGGGCGCTAAAAGGGAGTCAGACGAGCAGAGAAAAGAGTCTAATCGGGCTTGCCGTAGGACATCAGACGCTGGTAACGACGTTCCAACAGCTCGTCCAAAGGCACGGCCTGAAGCTCTTCAAGCTGCTCACTAAGGCGCGTCTTCAATGTGTTGCTCATGGTTTCAATGTCGCGATGGGCGCCACCCATGGGTTCTGGAATGGTCTCATCCACAATACCCAGACTCTCGAGGTTACTTGAGGTAACGCCCATGGCTTCAGCAGCCTGAGGGGCTTTTTCACTGGTTTTCCAGATAATATTGGCGCAGCCCTCGGGCGAGATAACAAAATAGGTGCTGTACTGCAGCATATTCAACTTGTCACCCACACCAATGGCCAGCGCGCCGCCGGAGCTGCCCTCGCCTATCACAGTACAGATAATCGGCGTTTTCAAACGGGACATCACGGCCAGATTTCTGGCGATCGCCTCAGAGATATTACGCTCTTCTGAATCAATGCCCGGATAGGCTCCCGGAGTATCTATCAGAGTCAGTACAGGCATTTTAAAGCGCTCTGCAGTCTCCATTAGACGCAGTGCCTTGCGGTATCCCTCAGCTTTGGGCATGCCAAAATTGCGCATCACCTTATCGCTGACACCGCGACCCTTCTCTTCACCTATCACCATTACCGGCTTGCCATTGAGGCGCGCTACACCGCCAACGATGGCACTGTCATCACCAAAGTGACGATCGCCATGCATCTCTTCCCAGTCGGTAAAAATCCGCTGGATATAATCAAGACTGTAGGGACGCTGGGGATGTCTGGCCACCTGCACAACTTGCCAGGGGCTGAGTTTGGAGTAGATATTCTGGGTTAACTTATGAGACTTGTCGCGCAGCTTGGCCACTTCTTCTGCAATATTGAGCTCGTTGTCATTACCCACCAGGTGCAGCTCTTCAATCTTTGCTTCCAACTCGGCAATTGGCTGTTCAAAAGAGAGGTAATTCAAATTCATATGGTGGCATGCCCTGATAGTCGGTGCTGCGCATATTAACATCTACAGAGGCCAGCACCAAAGTGATTGTTAATCTAATGATAGTGCAAGGTGACGCTGTTTTTACCAAAATCTTCGCGCAATCGACTGATTAACTCATCCTTCGGCTGCACCAGCCATTGACTACCTAATCTCAGCTGCCCTGCTGCGCTGGGTATGGAGTACTCCACAGTAACCGGGCAGTTACCATCTTTAAAATCACCCAGAGTACCGTGGAATTTATCCACCCAGTCCTCACAGCCAGCAGACTGCGGTATGCATAGCTCCAGTCGATTCAGTTTGCTGCACCTTGCCTCGTAAATAGACTGGATAGACTCAGCCACCATTTTTAGCCCACCGGTAAAGCTATCCTCAGCCACGGCACCCTGAATTACCAGCAGTGCGTCTTTGGTTAAAATATCCCTGTAGGCATTAAACTTCTCGGCCCATATCGATAATTCTATGCGGCCGCTTTTGTCATCTATGGTCAGAAAAGCAAAGCTCTCGCCGCGCTTGTTCTTCATAATACGCATACCAATCACCATCCCAGACAGGGTTACACTGTCTTTACCCGGGCGCACATCGCTGATGCGATAAGGCACCATCGAGCGCAGCTCATCCTCGTATTCATCTATTGGGTGACCGGTAAGATACAGTCCCAATGTTTCTTTTTCGCCATTGAGACGTTCACGCACAGATAGAGTTCGGGCACCGTTATAGCTGTTGTAGTTGATATCCGAGGCACTCTCCACGACAGAGTCACCGAACAGGTCACCCATGCCGCTACTGGTATTGCGAGCATGTTGCTCGGCCAATTTAACCGCCTCGTCCATACCCGCCAGCATTACCGCGCGGCGGTAGCCCATCTCGCCCTCAGGGCCTATCTCGTCCAGAGCACCACTGCGAATCATAGCTTCCAGGGCGCGCTTATTGACCTTGCGTCCATCCACTCGAGCACAGAAATCAAACAGATCCGCAAAGGGGCCGCCCTCTGTTCTGGCGGCGATAATATTTTCCACTGGCCCTTCCCCCAGGCCTTTAATTGCGCCGAGACCATAGATAATGCGTCCCTGGCTATCGACACTAAAATGGAACTGCCCCTGATTGACATCCGGTGGCAATAGATCCAGCTTCATGGCCCTGCATTCATCGATAAAGGTCACCACCTTATCGGTTTTATCCATATCAGAGGAAATGGTAGCGGCCATAAACTCAGCCGGATAATGGGCCTTTAGCCAGCCGGTCTGATAGGCCACCAGCGCATAGGCGGCACTGTGAGACTTATTGAAGCCATAGCCGGCAAACTTTTCCATTAGATCAAAGATATTAGAGGCCAGGTCCTGGGCAAAGCCTTTGCTCACTGCCCCCTGAGTAAATAGCTCTCGCTGCTTGGCCATCTCATCTGCGTTTTTCTTGCCCATTGCCCGGCGCAACAGGTCAGCACCACCCAGGGTGTAGCCTCCCATCTCCTGGGCAATCTGCATCACCTGCTCCTGGTAGAGAATAATCCCATAGGTGGGCTCCAGAGCCGGTTTAAGACATTCGTGTTGATACTGGGCATGGGGATAGCTGACTTCCGCACGGCCCTTTTTGCGATTAATAAAGTCGTCCACCATCCCCGACTGCAGTGGGCCCGGGCGGAACAGAGCAACCAGTGCCACAATATCCTCAAAGCGGTCGGGGCCAAGCTTCTTAATAAGTTCTTTCATACCGCGGGATTCCAGCTGGAACACTGCCGTGGTTTCAGCACGCTGCATCATTTCGTAGGTAGCAGTATCGTCCAGTGATATTTTCTCGATATCCAGGGGCTCCTCCCCATGGGTTGACCTGGTGCGGTTAATCATGCGCACCGCCCAGTCAATAATGGTGAGAGTGCGCAGACCCAGAAAGTCAAACTTCACCAGGCCAGCTTCCTCAACATCATTTTTATCAAACTGGGTGACCACACCACCGCCGCTGTCATCGCAGTATACGGGCGAGAAATCCGTGATTATGGTGGGGGCAATCACCACGCCACCAGCGTGCTTGCCACAGTTGCGCGACACTCCCTCCAACTGCAGTGCCATACTCCATATCTCGGCGGCTTCATCATCATGGGCGAGAAACTGTTTCAGCTCCTCTTCCTGCTCCACGGCTTTTTCCAGTGTCATACCTACTTCAAAGGGAATTAGCTTAGATAGCTTGTCCGCCAGGCCATAGGATTTGCCCTGCACCCGAGCCACATCACGCACCACTGCCTTGGCCGCCATGGTACCGAAGGTAACAATCTGAGAGACTGCATCGCGCCCGTACTGCTCGGCTACATAAGCAATCACTCGGTCGCGACCCTCCATACAGAAGTCGATATCGAAATCAGGCATAGACACTCGCTCTGGGTTGAGAAAGCGCTCAAATAGTAAGTCGTACTCTATGGGGTCCAGGTCAGTAATTTTTAGCGCATAGGCGACCAGCGAGCCAGCACCTGAACCTCGGCCTGGGCCCACCGGAATCTGGTTATCCTTAGCCCAGCGAATAAAGTCCATCACAATCAAGAAATAACCGGGGAAACCCATCTGGATAATAATATCCAACTCGAATTTAAGCCTCTCAGCATAGAGCTTTTTTGTCTCCGGGAAATCAGCGGCCTGAGTATCAAACAACTTGGCCAGACGCTCTTCCAGGCCCTCTTCCGACAGCTTAATAAAGAACTCATTGATCGTAAGCCCTTCGGGGATTGGGTAATCCGGCAGAAAATATTCCCCCAGACGCAGGTCGAGAGTACAGCGCTTTGCAATCTCGATGGTATTTTGTACCGCTTCGGGAATATCCGAGAACAGCTCGACCATGTCCTCGGCACTGCGCAAATATTGATTTTCCGAGTAGCGGCGCTCGCGGCGCGGATCATCCAGAGCGCGACCCTCATGGATACAGACTCGCGCCTCATGGGCCTCAAACTCGGCGGCATCGATAAAGCGCACATCATTGGTAGCCACCACCGGACAGCTAAACTGGCTGGCAAGATTAACGGCAGCATGCAGATAATCCTCCTCTCCAGCACGACCAGTGCGCTGTAGTTCCAGATAAAATCGATTGGGAAAAAGCTGCATATAATCCAGCAGTATCTGCTCGGCCTCGGCACTGCGACCTGAGATCAGAGCAACACCCAGTTCACCACCACGCCCACCGGACAGCGCGATCAAGCCATCACTGTAATCATTGAGCCATGATTTCATAATCATGGGCACTGCCTGACGTTGACCTTCCTGATAGGCCCTGGAGATTAGTTTGGTGAGGTTTTGATAGCCGGCCTGGTCTGCCACCAACAGAAGTAGCTGAGTGGGATTACCCTCACCAGTCTCATCCTGTACCAGCAGGTCTGCCCCCAGAATAGGTTTTACTCCAGCCCCCTGCGCAGCCTTGTAAAACTTAACCAGACCAAAGAAGTTATTAAAATCAGTGAGCGCCACCGCTGGCATACCCATTTCCGCCACCTTTTTGGCCAGCGGCTTGATGCGTACTAAACCATCAACCAGGGAGTATTCAGAATGTAACCTTAGGTGAACGAACTTTGCAGTCATTTAGATAGTAGGTGCTGAGCATCAACTCCATAGTATTTAAAGCTATCTTCCATAAGATCAAACACTGTGCCGTCATATGGCGCAATCTCAGCATCAGAGATTGCCACTGGCTCAACCCTCTGCCCCCAGCGAATCACTCCCGCACCACAGGTAAGTCCCGCGCCAAATGAAGCAGTTAGAATAGTCATTCCCGGCTTAATTCTATTGTCAGTCAGGGCATCACAGAGTGCCAGAGGAATTGCCGCAGCACTGGTGTTGGCATATTCATCTATACAGACCACCACTTTTTCCATCGGGAAGTCGAGCCGCTTGGCCAGAGCCTGAATAATACGCAAATTGGCCTGGTGGGGCACAAACAGATCTATATCATTGGAGCTCAGCCCCTCGCGCCGCAGAACCTCAGCAATACTGTCGGCCATGCCTTTCACCGCACTCTTGAATATCTCTTGCCCTTCAAAATTCAGAGATACATGAATATCTCCCGTCAGGTGCATGGGCGACATACCCCAGCTCGGCAAATGCAGGCACTCGCGACTATCGGGCACGCAACTCATATGGGCTGACATCAGCCCCAACTGCTGATCAGTGGCCTCAATCACAACTGCACCGGCGCCGTCACCAAACAGAAAGCAGGACTCGCGTTTGCTCCAGTCCATAGCCAGAGAAATGCGCTCGGAGCCAATCACCACAGCCTTTTTAACCGACCCGGCTTTAATCATATCTGTGGCAACATTCATGGCATAGAGCCAGCTGGTGCAGGCAGAGTTGAGATCAAAGGCGGCTGCCTTGGTAGCACCCAACTTGTTTTTAATCAAGCTCGCTGTATTGGGGCAAATCTCTTCAGGCGTAGTGGAGCCTAATAGCACCAGATCAATATCTGCAGCCTCAACACCGGCCGCGGCCAGAGCTCTCTCTGCAGCCAACCAGCCCATCTCACCAGTAGATACATGGCTGTAGTGACGCTGACGAATACCGGAGCGAGAAAATATCCACTCGTCACTGGTATCGACGATTTGGGCCATATCATCATTGGTCATTAACAGGGGTGGCGCATATTTGCCCCACCCTGTGATCTCTGCATAATTCAATCGGTGCACCCCGAAATATGTGTTTGTTTTTATTACATTGAATGTAAAGCTTGAGGCGTTTTAACTCAAGCTCTAACTCGCTTTTATGGACTTGCAGATTATAATTATGCGTTACTGAATAAGTAACTAAAAGAGTGGCGACTGCTCGAGCTTCAACCCGTCCCTTACCGGAGCAAATGAGCGCCTGTGAATAGGGGTAGCACCCAGTCTCTGTAGCGCCTCTAGATGCTGAGCAGTGCCATAACCTTTATTACTATCAAAACCGTAGCCAGGATATTTTGCGTCCATCTCAAGCATCTCACGATCGCGAACAACCTTGGCCAAGATAGATGCAGCACTGATTACCTCAACTCGACCATCACCTTTAACCACCGCCTCTCCCTGATATTCCCACTGAGGGAGGCGATTGCCGTCCACGGCAATATAATCGGGCTGAATTTTTAGCCCCATCACTGCGCGACGCATAGCCATTAATGTGGCCTGTAAAATATTAAAGCGATCAATTTCTTCCACCGAGGCGCGCCCAATGCACCAGCTAGTGGCATGGCTGATAATATCTTTGTAAAGATTTTCTCGCTGTCGCGCTGACAGCGCCTTGGAGTCGGCCAGGCCCTCAATGGGATGACTGGCAGGCAAAATAACCGCCGCAGTAACCACCTCTCCCGCCAGAGGCCCGCGCCCTACCTCATCAACACCAGCCAGTAATTTGACTCCAGCGGGTGGCTTCCACGGCTTTAGTGGCTTATCTTTTTCAGGGGCACTCACTGGTCCAAAACCTCGGCAATTGCCGCTGCGGCAAGATCCCCTGACTCAACTTTAAGCTGCATATGCAAATGCTCAAATTCAGCAATTACAGCCTGCTGCTGCCCCGGGTCAAAGGCCTGCATAACAGCAGCCACTAAATTTTCTGCTGTCGCTTGATCCTGAATAAACTCTGGCACCAGAATCTTGTCGGCCAGCAGATTGGGAATGGAAGCGTAGGCTGTTTTAATAAATGGCGACACCAGCCGATAGGTCCAGGCACCCAGGCGATAACTGACTACCATCGGCTTCTTTAGCAGCATAGCCTCAAGCGCCGTGGTGCCAGAAGCCAGCAACACCGCATCAGCTGACTCCATAGCCAGATGAGAGTTTTGCTCAAGCAGCTGAGCATTGATATCCGGTCTGCCAGCCAGAATCTGACTTAGCTGTTGGTGCCGGGCCGCGTTGGCGGCCGGTATCACTAGCTGCAACTCTGCACCTATGGCCTTTTGAACCTGCTCTGCAACATCTAGAAATAGCTCTGCTAATAATTCCACCTCACCGGAACGGCTGCCGGGCATAAGGCAGAGTACCGGCGCCTGGGGATTTAAACCAAGTTTTTGTCGAGCGCCCTCTGTATCTGGTTGCTTCGGGAACTGCCCGGCCAGAGGGTGGCCAACAAAGCAAACAGGCACATTGTGCTGTTGATAAAAACTGGTCTCAAAGGGCAACAGACAGAGCATAAGGTCGACAGACTTTTTAATCTTTTTTATTCTGCCCTGACGCCAGGCCCAGACCGAGGGGCTGACATAATGAATAGTTTTAACCCCTGCGCCATGCAGCTTGAGTTCTATGCCAGAGTTAAAATCCGGGGAGTCTATGCCAATAAATGCCATGGGTGGATTGGCAGTGTAACGCTGAATAATACTGCGTCTAATATCCAGCAGCTCGGGCAGCCGCTTTAGTGGTTCAACAAATCCCATCACCGAAAGGCGGTCCATTTGAAATAGACTTTGGAACCCCTCGGCCTGCATTTTCGGGCCACCTACACCTTCAAAGGTTGCATCTGGAAACAGCTTGCGCAGTGCACGAATCAGGTCTGCCCCCAGGATATCGCCAGAGGCTTCTCCAGCGACGATGGCGAAGACCTGGGATGACTGATTCATAAGTTAGCGGATAATACCGCGGCTGGAGTTCTCAAGAGAGCTGAGCAGCATACCGACCACCTCATCATCACCCAGATCTGCAATGGCTTTTAAGGCCTCGTCGAGCTGCAGGCCACGGCGATAGAGTAACTTGTAGGCTTTATTAGCCAGAGCAATTTGTTCGGTACTGTAGCCTCTGCGCTTGAGGCCCTCGCGATTGATTGTGCGCGGCTCTGCAGGACTGCCAAATGCAGTCACAAAGGCTGGAACATCATGATAGACAAAGGCCGCTGGGCCAACAAAACAATGGGGGCCTATATGCACAAACTGGTGCACCAGGCAATATCCGGAAAGAATAGTCCAGTCACCCACATACACATGGCCGGAAATCGCCGCATTATTGACCATAATGACATGGTCACCCACCACGCAGTCGTGACCCACATGGACATAGGCCATCAGCAGATTATCACTGCCAATACGGGTCTCAGCATTGTCCTGAATGGTGCCGCGGTGGATGGTTACGCCTTCGCGGATTACATTATTATCGCCTATAACCAGTCTGGTAGGCTCGCCTTTATATTTCAGATCCGGCGTATCCTCACCCACAGTAGAAAATTGGAATATCTTGTTATTGCGCCCTATAACAGTTGGGCCTTTTACTACCACATGGGAGGCTATTTCACAGCCATCACCAATCTCGACATCCGGGCCAATGATGGTCCAGGGGCCAATGCTGACGTTTTTGCCAAGCACAGCCGAGGGATCAATAATGGCGGTGGAATCTATCATGCCAGAGAATCTCTATCCTGATAGGCACACAGCAACATAGCCTCGCAGGCGGTTTTGCCATCAACTGAGGCTGTGGTCTTAAAGCGCCATATATTGCGCTTTACCGTATCAATTTCTGAGGTTAACACCAGTTTGTCGCCCGGCACCACGGGGCGTTTAAAACGCACCTTATCTACACCTGCAAACAGGTACAGCTTACCGTCATCTGCCTTCTCACCAGTGGTGGCAAAGCCCAGCAACCCGGATACCTGAGCCATGGCCTCGACCATCATCACTCCAGGGAAAATAGGCGCACCGGGGAAATGACCATTAAACACCTCTTCATTAATCGAAATGTTTTTATAGGCGACAATGCGCTCACCGGGAACTATCTCAGTGACTCTGTCGACTAGCAAAAAGGGATAGCGATGGGGCAGCAAATCCATTATTTCATTTACATTCATTTATAAGTCCAAAAACTATTAGTCGTCCCAGTTACAGTAGGTTGTAACAATAACTGAATCAGTGCTTATCTGGTTTAGCTGTGGAATCACTTTCAGCCTTTTTCAGGCGCTTTGCCATATCTTCCAGCTGGCCAATACGAACCGAATTCTTGCGCCACTCCGCCGTGGTCATAAGGGGGGTCACTATCGAGGAGTAGGACCCCGGCTTGGTAATGCTTTTGGTCGCCAGAGTTTTCGCCGTCAAGGTTACATTGTCACAGATCTGTATATGCCCAACAACACAGGCATTGCCGCCCAGAATACAGTTGCGGCCCAGCACTGAACTGCCAGCAATCGCGGAAAAACCTGCCATAGCAGTATTATCGCCAATAACGCAGTTATGCGCTATCTGCACCTGGTTATCGATAATCACCATGTTGCCGATCACCGTATCCCCCAGAGCGCCACGATCAATAGTGGTGCAGGCACCAATTTCAACATCATCACCGATTCTGACACCACCAATTTGGTGAATTTTTTGCCAGCCACCTTCGCCATTGGGGGCAAAACCAAAACCATCGGCACCTATTACAGCACCACTGTGTATCCGCACTCGGCTACCCAGCACTACATCATGATAAATGGAGACATTGGCAGCTATCTGGCAGTTCTCACCCAAAACAGAACCACTGCCTATAAAACTATTGGCCTCAATGGAGCAGCCAGATTCAATCTTGGCACCAGCCTCTACCACAACATTGGGACCTATATACACATCATCCTTGATCATTGCATTGACATCGATAACGGCACTGGCATGAATACCGGCGCCCTGACAGGAGGCCGTGGTAAACCAGGCGCTAATTTTGGCATAGCCAAGATAGGGGTTTTCCAGTATCAGACAGTTACCCACAGCGGCCGCAGCCTGATCAGCGCTGAGAATTACCGCCTCTGCACGACTCTCAGGCAGTTGACTGGCATATTTGGGATTGGCGAGAAACGCAAGCTCACCAGCCCCTGCACTCTGCAGCGTATTTAAGCCGGTTATGCGAGCCGAACCATCGCCTCGCACCTCAGCGCCGAGAAACTCAGCGATATCAGCCAAACTATAATCCCGTTTCATTGCAGCACTCTGCCAGAGGCTAAATTAGCAGCAAGACTATTTGGCAGCTTTGTTAAGGCGGTCAATAACCTTGGGAGTCAGATTATTTTCCGCAGCAGCAGTGATAACCGCTTCCTGACGCAACAAAATGGTAATGCCCTCTTCTTTGACAATCTCTTGGATAGCCGTCTGTAGCTGAGGCATAAACTCTTGCTGAATATTTTGCTGTAACTGCTGCTGCTCTGCCTGAATCTTACGATTGGCCAACTCAGCATCTGCTTTTACATATTCCATTTTTTTCTGATGGGCCGCCGCCTCTTCCTGTGACCAGGTTAGGCGCTTGCTCTCAGCTTCCTTGGCCAGGGCCTGGAAATCAGCTGAGGCTCCTTCAAGTTTTGCCTTAAGAGCCACAAAGTCGGCACTTTCAATCGCCTGCTTGACACGAGCCTGCGCTGGCTCAGAAGCAAAAATCGCCGAATTAATATCTATAACAGCAATCTTAGCCTCAGCCGTTGCACTTACTGATATCAGTGCAGAAAGCCCAGCCAAAACAACCAAAACAAGTGCTTTTACATTACCCACAATACTTCTCCCTACTATTATTAAAATTGATTACCCAGCGAGAACTGAAAGACTTCAGTTTCATCAAGATCATTGCCGTTAAGAGGTTTGGCTAAACTAAATGTAATTGGACCAAAGCCACTCAACCATGTTGCACCCACGCCAACAGCGTAGCGCAGCTCTCCTGCATCAGGTTTAAAACAGTTAACCTGAGATTCACCACACTTGGTGTTGAATATATTACCCGCATCCACAAATAATGATGACTGGACCGAGCGCTGATCTTTCAGGAATGGCAGCGGGAAGATAACTTCCGCGCCAAGCTCTATCTGTACATTGCCGCCAATTGGATCTGGATCGTCAATAAAACTAGTCACACAGGGGGGATCTGCAAGATTACAGGGGGTATCCTGAGGGCCCAGAGTATTGCGTTTAAAGCCTCGCACCGAACCAAAACCACCGCCATAGAAGTTTTTGAAAAAAGGTAGCTGAGTGGTATCTCCATAACTCTCACCATAACCCAGGTCCGCCCTTAACTTTAGAGTCAAGGATCTGGTCAGGCCACGTAGATGCTGCCCGCTATAATTCAATTTATAGTACTCAAGCCCAGAACCAGGCAGAGCCAAATCCATGCTAAGGCGCTGGGAGGTACCTCGGGTTGCAAAGATACCCCTGTTTAAAGTGGACTTAACCCAGTTTATATTGAAGCTGAAAACATCAAAGTTATCGCCATTGTCATTAACAAAATCACTGATTTCCCTGGATGCAAATGAACCCGTCTTAAGGTCAAGATTTTCATAACCCAGCCCCAGGCCAATTCGCTGAACATCAGAAATTGGGTAACTCCAGTTCACGCCCCCACCAAAGGTGTTGGTGGAGAAGCTGGCGACATTGATGCGGTCGTAATCCGTCTCTCTGGCATATAGGTTATAACCTACACTGACCCCGTCTACAGTAAAGTAAGGCTCGGAAAAACTAAAGTTCAGTGAGCTCTGGTAGGTACTGCGGTTAATGCCTACACCGACCTGTTTACCTGTGCCCAGGAAATTGTTCTCGCTGAGGTTGCCGCCCAAAATTAATCCTGTGCCCTGAGCATAACCCACACTGGCACCCACAGAACCCGAGGGCTGCTCCTCGACCGTATAGACCACGTCGATCTGGTCATTGGTGCCAGCCACAGGCAGGTTTTCAACATTGACTTCTTTAAAGAAGCCAAGACGCTCAAGACGCACCTTAGAGTGCTCAATCAAAGCATTGTTAGCCGAGCCACCCTCCATCTGACGCATCTCTCGGCGCAGAACCTCATCGGCGGTTTTGGTGTTACCGCGGAACTCAATGCGTCGCACATAGGCGCGCATACCTGGAGTCACCACAAAGGTAATGGTCGCGGTATTATCTTCTTCATTGACCTCTGGATAGCCATTGACCTCGGCAAAGGTATAGCCTTCGTTACCCAGACGGCGAGTAATATATTCACTGGACGTGGTCATCAATGTCTGCGAGAAAGTCATGCCTTCTCGCATAATGATCAATGCCCGCACCTGATTCTCGGGGATTTTTAACTCCCCGGACAGCTCGACAGAACCAATGGTATAGACATCGCCCTCATCAATATTGATGGTGATATAAACCGACTCTTTATCCGGGCTAATAGAAACCTGAGTACTGTCTACAGCAAATTTCAGATAGCCGCGATCCAAATACCAGGTCTCCAGAGTCTCCAGATCACCAGATAGCTTTTCCCTGCTATATTTGTCATCGCTCGAAATCCATGACAGCCAGCCAGTGGTGTTCTGCTCAAAGGTATCCAACAGCTCCTCTTCGCTAAAATCATTATTGCCAACAATATTGATATGGCGGATCTTGGCGACATCACCCTCTTCAATGTCTATATTTACTGCTACACGGTTGCGCGGCAAGGTTTTAACTTCGGTCTTTACCAGGGCACCATAGCGACCCTGAGAGACATATTGCCGCTGCAGTTCCTGAGTCATGCCCTCGAGAATTACCTGGCGGAAAATCTGCCCCTCGGCCAGGCCATTGTCACGCAGTGCATCGATCAGCTGGTCAGTTTCAATAGCTTTGTTGCCGTCTAAATTAATTTCGGTAACCGCTGGTCGCTCGGCCAAACCAACCACCAGAATACCGTTCTCTCGCGCCATAACCACATCGGAGAAATAGCCCGTGCGAAATAATGATCTTGTAGCATTGCGAATAGCGGGCTCATCAACCAGATCCCCAGCGCTGATAGGCAGAGCGGCAAATACTGTGCCTGCAGAGACTCGCTGCAGGCCCTCGATACGAATATCAGAAACCTGAAAAACCTCGGCATTCGCCGAAAATGATAGGGAGCATAGGACTAAAAGTAGGCCTGATAAAAGTCGCTTCATGTAAGAAAAAGAACCCGTTTAATTTAAATTGTGCGGATCAAAATGTCCGCGCTATATCGTTGTAGGTGGCCACGACCATCAAACTCATAACCAGCGCAAGCCCTACCTTATAACCCATTATCTGGATCCGGTCAGAAACCGGAGAACCTTTTATAACCTCAACTATATAGTACATAAGATGACCACCATCCAAAACCGGGACGGGCAATAGGTTCATAACGCCGAGCATTATACTGAACATGGCGACAAAACGAATAAAATTGTCGACTCCGGACTTTCCACTATCACCTGCCACCTGCGCAATGGTAATGGGGCCACTCAAATTCTTAGGCGATAAATCGCCGACAAGCAACTTGCCGATAGATTTAACAATAAAAACGCTGGTATCAAAAGTCTCTTTAACGCCGCGGGCCAGGGCCCCAAACAGGCTGTATTCAGTGGTGCGAACAAGCTCCTGCGGATACTGACCCCGGGAAGCCAGCTGCACGCCTAGCTTCCCCACCTGCTCTCCATTGTGATCTACCACCAGAGGCTGAATTTCAAAAATCAGCTGCTCAGAGCCACGCAGAACCTCCAGCACAATAGCACGGTCGATACTGCCGGCAACGCTGTCCACAAAGCGATTGATACTGGTAATCGGCTGGCCATTAATTGACTGTAGCTGATCATCTACTTGCAGGCCCGCTGCATAACCAGCGCCATCTTCGAAAACAGCTGCCAGAGACAGGCTGCTGAGCTCAAACGGCGGGCTGACGCCCAAATCACGCAGTGGCACAGGCTGATCGTCGTCACGCAGCCATCGCTCTACAGGCAAATTAAGGTCATATCTAAGATTTGAGTCCCCATAGCGCACAGTAAAGGGGATTTCTCCAGTTGTGCCTATAAAATCCAGCAACTGACGGGACACAGAAGTCCAGGTATTGGTGGCAACCCCATTGACCGCTAGAATCTCCATGCCGGGTTCAAAGCCCGACAGGCTGGCAATAGAGCCCTCTTCAACCTCGCCCACCACAGGTGCCAGACCACGCTCACCACCAGTGAAAATTATCGCAAAAAAGGCTATCGCCAGCAGGAAATTGGCGACAGGGCCAGCGACCACCACGGCCATTCTCTGCCATACAGTCTTGCGATTAAAAGAAAAAGCCAGGTCCGCAGGATCCACATTGCCTTCGCGCTCATCGACCATCTTTACATAGCCACCCAGAGGCAGTAGCGCAAACACAAATTCGGTATTGTGCCTGTCTCGCCAGGTAAAAAGAGACTTGCCAAAGCCGATGGAGAAACGCTCCACCTTGACACCGCAGCGACGGGCCACCCAAAAATGACCAAACTCATGTATGGTCACCACCAAGCCAAGGGCCAAAAAGAAGTAAAAAATCGTTTGCAGTAAATCCATAAACTAAAGCTCAATCTGCGAAATATAGTTAGCACTGTGATAGCGCGCTTTTTTATCGGACTCTTGGACTCCATCCAGAGAGTCTGGTTCAGAAATATCTAGCGCAGACAGCGTATTATCTGCGACCTGAGGAATTTGAGTAAAGCCTATGCGCTTATCCAGAAAAGCCTGCACGGCAACTTCATTGGCTGCATTGAGAATGGCCGGCCCATCACCACCAGCAGCGGCGGCGACACAAGCCAGCTGCAAGCAGGGAAAACTTTGCAAATCTGGCCGTTCAAAGTCTAATCGAGCCACCTCAAACAGATCTAAATCCGCCACTCCAGACTCAATACGTTCGGGCCAGGCCAGGGCGTGAGCAATGGGTGTACGCATATCCGGATTTCCCAGCTGCGCTAATACAGAGCCATCCCTGTACTGTACCAGACTGTGTATAACACTCTGCGGGTGCACCACCACCTCAATTTGCCTCGGGCTGACATCGAACAGCCAGCAGGCTTCAATTAATTCCAGCCCTTTATTCATTAGCGTGGCCGAATCCACTGAGATTTTGCGCCCCATACTCCAGTTGGGATGGGCACAGGCCTGTTCTGGGGTGATCTCAGTCATCTGCTCAGTGGACCAGCCGCGAAAGGGTCCACCTGAAGCCGACAGCAGCAATTTGCTGACACCTGACATCTCAGACTGCTCATAGCCAGCGGGCAGACATTGGAAAATGGCATTGTGCTCGCTATCAATCGGCAACAGCACAGAGCCAGAGGCTGCGACTGCGCGCATAAATAGATCGCCAGCCATAACCAGTGATTCTTTATTGGCCAGAAGTATCTTTTTACCTGTCTTTACTGCCGCCATGGTCGGCACCAGGCCCGCAGCGCCAACAATAGCCGCCATTACTGTATCCACCTGAACAGCACTGGCTACCTGGCAGAGGGCCTCTACCCCATAGAGCACTTCAGTTTTGCAGCCTGTGGCATCCAGCATTTTCTGCAGCTGAGCCGCACCTGCAGCATCATTGACCACAGCAAACTGAGCCCCGTGTCGCTGACACTGGCTGGCAAGCTTTTCAATTTGTTGATTTCCGGTGAGGGCAAACACCGAGTATCTATCCGGGTGCCGAGCGATTACGTCCAGGGTACTTTCACCAATGGAACCTGTCGCACCTAGCAGAGTGATGGCTTGCATAAATTAACGCAAACTTAATTGGCTGAGCAGCAGAGCAAACAGTGGCATGCCCGCCATAATGCCATCGATACGATCGAGCACACCGCCATGCCCTGGCAACAGCTGACTGCTGTCCTTAACGCCACTGTGGCGTTTGATCATGCTCTCGAACAGGTCGCCAAGCACTGAATACAGGGCAACCGGAATAATGAGAATAAACCAGCTTTTTATCTCTGTGTCTGGCAGAAACCATACCAGACCTGCAATCAAGGGTAGCTGCAATACCAGCCCGCCAAAAAATCCCTCCCAGGTCTTCCCCGGACTGACTACAGGCGCCAGTTTGTGTTTGCCCAGTAAATTGCCCGCAATATAACCACCGATATCCGCCAGCGCTACCACCGCAATGGCCATCAGTAGCAGCCAGGCACCAAGGTTCCCATGCAGTATAGAGGCTACAGCTACCCAGGTAGCAATCAGTAAAAGCAGGCCAATCAGGCCCAGAACTGGTTTGGGCGACCACAGAATTGCGCTTGAGGGGTAGCCTTGAATCCACAGAAATATAATTGCCCAGAGGCCCACAGCGATCAGACTGATCTGTCGACCCAGTTCAAAATCAAAGGTTGAATACAGCCCCAGAGCGCTGCTACAGACCATAAGCGAAAGAAAAAGCAGCCCCAGATAAGCTGCAATGCCAGATTTGGAGCTGATTTTAATCAGGTGACACCACTCCCAGCCCGCTACCATTACCAGCAGTATCAGCATCAGAGAGAACATCATAGGCGAGAGATAGACCAGCATGCCCAGAAAGACTCCAACCATCGCAAGCGCAGTAAACACCCGCTGTTTAAGCATGGGCGCTTTCATCGGCATCCTGCTCAGAGGCATTGCCGCTATTGTCGCGCAGACCAAAGCGCCGCTGGCGCGAATAGTACTCTTCGGCTGCCAGTTCCAGGGCTTTGGCATCAAAATCAGGCCAGTAACATTCAGCAAAATATAGCTCTGTATAAGCGAGCTGCCACAGCAGGAAGTTGCTGATACGCTGCTCACCCGCCGTGCGGATACAGAGATCAGGGTCTGTAATGCCGCCCTGCTGCATATATGTATTAAATACCTCTTCATCGATATCAGAGGAACGCAGACGGCCCATCTGCACCTCAGAGGCAAGAGTCTGAGCCGTACGAGCTATATCCCAGCGCCCGCCATAGTCAACGCAGAGGTTGAGCGTAAAGGCACCACTGGCCGTCATAGTCTCGGTATCCCTAATCAGACGCTTGAGCCGGTCACTAAAATGACTGCGACTGCCAATAACCCTGAGGCGAACCCCGTCATCGCGCAAGGCCTTGGCCTCTTTTTTCAGGTACGAGGAGAACAGAGACATCAAGCCCCGCACTTCCAGCTCCGGCCGCTGCCAGTTTTCACTGCTAAAAGCAAACAGGGTTACTGTATCTATGCCATTGCTGCGGGCGGCTTCAAGGATTCCACGAATACGTTCAACACCGGCCTCGTGACCAGTGATACCACCCAGGCCACGCTGTTTTGCCCAGCGATTATTGCCATCCATAATAATGGCAACATGCTTCAGAGGATGGGGAGATACTATGGAAACTGGATCAGCCATAATGTTCAGCCTGGGGAGATTAAATCTCCATCAAGTCCTTTTCTTTGGCCAGCAGGGCCTCTTCAACGTTCGCTATAAAGCGGTCGGTAATCTTTTGCACATCATCCTGAGCTCTGCGTTCTTCGTCTTCACTGATATCTTTGGCTTTTTGCAGCTCTCTAATATCAGAGATCACATCGCGACGAACATTGCGAATTGAAATACGTGCTCCCTCAGCTTCAGCCTTGGCCTGCTTGCCATAATGCTTGCGCGTCTCTTCAGTCAGCGCCGGCAGAGGCACCCGAATAACGGCACCTGCAGTCGAGGGATTTAAACCCAGGTCAGACTTCATAATGGCCTTCTCAATCTCCGGTACCAGGGACTTTTCCCAGGGTGTAACCGACAGCGTGCGCGCATCTTCTATAGCTATAGATGCAGCCTGACTCAGTGGAGTATCCACACCGTAATAGTCCACAGAAAGGCCATCGAGAATACTCGGATGCGCCCTGCCGGTACGGATTTTGTTAAAGGCATTGCCCAGCGCATCCAGCGCCTTAGACATGCGTTCTTCAGCATCTTGCTTTAATTCTTCAATCATATTAACCCCTTATCCCTCTTCTATCAGGGTACCCTCGGCACCACCAACTATCAGGTTAAGTAAAGCGCCGGGTTTAGCCATACGGAAAACCCTTAGCGGCATATTATGCTCTCGACAGAGACATATTGCAGTCAAATCCATCACCCCAAGCTTTTTGTCCAGCACCTGATCATAGGTTAGATGATCGTAGAGCTCAGCGTTGGAATCAAGCATTGGATCTGCACTGTACACCCCATCTACCTTGGTAGCCTTCAACACCACATCGGCATCAATCTCAATACCGCGCAGGCAGGCCGCTGAATCAGTGGTAAAAAATGGATTACCTGTACCCGCCGAGAAGATAACCACATCACCATCTTTAATATAGCGGATAGCGCGGCGTCGGTCATAATGCTCGACCACACCGCTCATAGGAATAGCTGACATAACATGGGAGGAGATATTTGTACGTTCCAGGGCGTCGCGCATAGCCAGCGCATTCATCACAGTGGCCAGCATACCCATATGGTCGCCAGTCACTCGATCCATGCCCGCTGCATTCAGCGCAGCACCGCGGAACAGATTACCACCGCCGATAACCAGGCCAACCTGCACGCCAATGCCTACCAGCTGACCAATCTCCAGCGCCATACGGTCGAGAACACTGGGATCAATCCCAAAGCCCTCTTCACCCATAAGCTCCTCACCACTGAGCTTGAGAAGGATACGTTTGTACTTTTTCTCTCTACCGGCGGTTGGCATAACTGCTCCTATCTATTTATTCACTGGCACCTGCAACCTGAGCGGCTACTTCTGCAGCAAAATCGACTTCGTCGACATCAATTCCCTCGCCCACTTCAAAGCGAACAAAAGAGATAACCTCAGCGCCGCCAGCAGCTACCAGCTTGCCGACAGTGGTGTCAGGATCTTTGACAAACGGCTGGTCAACCAAGCTGCTCTCTTTCAAAAACTTATTGACGCGACCACCGATCATCTTTTCAATAATTTCTTCAGGCTTACCGCTCTCGCGAGCCTGGGCAGCAAAAATTTCTTTTTCTGCAGCTATAACATCTTCTGGCATTTGATCAGAGCTTACTACTGCCGGATTAACCGCTGCAACATGCATGGCCACATCTTTGGCCAGCTCTTCACTGCCGCCTGAAAGACCAACAATAACCGCAATTCGATTGTTGCTGTGTACATAGCCACCGACCACCGGGGCTTCGATACTGCCGGCACGGCGAGCAGAGATATTTTCACCAATCTTCTGCACCAGAGCTTCTCGAGCCGACTCCAGGCCATCAGCCATCAGAGCCGCCACATCGGTTTGTTTAGCGGCAAAGCCAGCATCCAATACTGAGGTTGCGAAGCCCTGAAAGCCCTCATCGCGAGCGGCAAAATCTGTCTCGCTGTTGACCTCTAAAACCATTCCGTAAGAACCGTCAGTTTTAAACAGTACGATTCCGTCTGCTGCAGTTCGGCCCGCTTTTTTAGCTGCCTTCATGCCGCTGGACTTGCGCAATTCTTCAATCGCCTTATCAATATCGGCGCCGGCTTCAGTCAGTGCTCTCTTGCACTCCATCATGCCTAAACCAGTGCGATCTCGCAGCTCCTTCACTAAAGATGCTGTTACCTGTGACATTGTATTCCTCTCTAAAACATTTAATCAGTTGGAAAAAAGGGGGCAGTGGCCCCCTTTTTTCTTATTACCAGTGCTATGCCCTATTCGGCTGCAGTCGGAATTATTCCGCTGCCGCCTCCTTGGGAGCATCTTCCGCCGGAGCTTCAGCTGCTGCTGGCGCTTCAGGAGCCTCAGCTGCAGGAGCTTCAGCT
>DDCQ01000046.1:1932-14448 GCA_002334915.1 Porticoccaceae bacterium UBA2002 | reverse complement strand
TGGCAGACTGCGCTTTTCCTTCAAGAACAGCATCCGCAATAGAGGCTGCATACAGCTTGATTGCGCGGATCGAGTCATCATTGCCCGGAATCACATAATCAACCCCATCTGGATCACTGTTAGTATCAACAATGCCCACCACTGGAATGCCCAGCTTGTTGGCTTCATTGATGGCAATGCGCTCGTGATCCACATCAACAACAAACAGAATATCCGGCAGACCATTCATATCCTTGATACCGCCAATGCTGTTCTCAAGCTTGTCCTTCATGCGCGTGCGCATCAAAACTTCTTTCTTGGTCAGCTTTTCGAAGGTGCCATCGGCTTCCTGAGTTTCAAGCTCACGGAAACGACGGATCGAAGCACGAATAGTTTTGTAGTTAGTGAGCATGCCGCCCAACCAGCGATGGCTGACATAGGGCATAGCGCAGCGCTCTGCTTGCTCTTTAACAATTTTTTGTGCAGCACGCTTGGTGCCAACAAAAAGAATTTGATTACCTTTAGCAGCCTCAACACGCAGAATCTCTAGCGCTTCATTGAAAGCTGGCACTGTGTGCTCAAGGTTAATAACATGGACTTTGTTGCGTGAGCCGAAGATATACTGGCTCATTTTGGGGTTCCAGAAGCGGGTTTGGTGGCCAAAGTGCACACCAGCCTGCAACATATCTCGCATACTGACAGATGACATAAGTTTTCCTCTTAGGGTTAAGCCTCCACATCCCCCGAAAATCAACCCGTTAAGCAATTTTGCTAGCGCTTAACAGGCACCCAGATTAGCGTGTCGGAATGTGTGTGTCGTTTAGTTAACAATTACCGCTGCAGGGACATCCCTACAACGGCGCGCTTTATACCATAACCAAACAGCCATATAAAGCAAAAACACCCATAGATTTGCATGTCCTGGACAGTCTTTAACTCTTTGAGCAGGTGCCGCCATTGCTGATTGGAGAATAAATTTTAGATCCGCGACAAATTTGCCCGGGAAATTTGCTCCGGATACTCCCTCAATGGCCAATAGACGCGTACAATGGGCACCTTCGCGAATCTTTGAGAGTATCAATGACAGTAGAACTTCGTACCCCGGATCAAATAGCTAAGATGCGCATAGCGGGCAGACTGGCCGCGGAAGTACTTGAGCTTATTGGCGACCATGTAGTGCCTGGAGTCACAACCGAAGAGCTGGATCGAATCTGCCACGAGCATATAGTTAACATCCAAAAGGCCATTCCGGCCTGTCTGGGTTATCGCGGCTTTCCAAAATCAGTGTGCACCTCCGTCAATCAGGTGGTGTGCCATGGTATTCCCGCGGATAAAAAAGTCCTCAAGAACGGCGATATAGTTAATATTGACGTCACTGTGATTAAAGATGGCTGGTATGGCGATACCAGCAAAATGTATACCGTAGGCAAAGTGGCAAGCCATGCCGAGCGCCTGATCAAAGTCTCTCAGGAATGCCTGTATAAGGGCATTGAACTGGTGCGTCCCGGTGTTCGCCTGGGAGATATAGGCCATGTTATTCAGGCTCATGCCGAAGCCAATTATTACTCCGTTGTCCGCGACTACTGCGGTCACGGCATAGGGCCAGAGTTTCACCAGGAGCCTCAAATTCTCCATTACGGCAAGCCAGATACTGGCCTGGAGCTGGTCGAGGGTATGACCTTCACCATTGAACCCATGGTCAATGCTGGCAAGCACCAGACCAAGCTCAAAGCCGATGGCTGGACCGTAGAAACCAGAGATGGTCGCCTGTCGTCCCAGTGGGAGCACACTATGCTGGTTACCGCCACTGGTGTTGAAGTATTTACCGCTCGCGGTGAGGAATCTTTCTAGCACTTTCGATTAGCCAGCTCTGCGTGCACGCGCAGCTGGCCAGACCATGAGAAACTGAATTGATGTCAAGCACACCTATAACCCTGCCCTCAGACTTGGCGGTACCATTATTTTTTGATCAAAAGCGCTTCGCCGCAGATCTGGCCGCTGGCGACCCAGTAACCGTCTTTAGGGATGCCCTGAGCGCAGCTCAAAATCATTTTGCCAGTCGTTTTCACGAGGGTGAAGAAGTGCATACTCTGGTCAACGAGGCTGCCCGGTTTGCCGATATTATTCTCTGCTACGCCTGGAGTCGTTTCGAATGGGATAACAATATCAGCCTTATTGCCGTTGGAGGCTATGGCCGTGGAGAGCTGCACCCTTATTCTGATATAGATCTGCTGATCCTTATGCGCCGCAACCGGCCACAGAAATATCGCCAGAGTATCGAGCAATTTCTGACCTTTTTATGGGATATTCAACTTAAGATCGGGCACAGCGTGCGCTCTCTGTCCCAATGTGTGGACGAGGCCAAAGCCGATATCAGTATAGCAACCAACCTGATGGAAACCCGTATGCTGTGCGGCGACAGATCCCTGCGCGAAAGCATGCTTAAAAAAACCGGCCCCAACAAAATCTGGTCATCCAGTAACTTTTATCGGGGCAAAATAGATGAACAGCGCGCCCGTCATCGCAAACATGCAGATACTGAGTACAACCTGGAACCCAATGTTAAAGAGGCGCCCGGTGGCCTGCGAGATATTCAACTTATCAACTGGACCGCCAAGCGCCACTTTAATGTGCATCGCCGCTCACTGCTGGTGCACGCAGGCTTTCTCTCAGAGGAAGAGTACCTGACCCTGCGCCGAGAGGAAGCGTTTCTGTGGCGGGTCCGCTATGGCCTGCATCTGATCGCAGAACGCCCGGAAGAGCGCCTGCTATTTGACTATCAACGCAAGCTGGCGACCATGCTGGGCTTTCAAGATAGCAAAGGGCGGCTGGCAGTGGAGAAGTTTATGCAGCGCTACTACCAATCTGTGCTATCTATACGCGAGCTTACCGACGTGCTTTTGCAATATCTGGACGAAGCCATCTATCGAAAAAATAAAGCCAAGGTTATCTCCCAGATAAACGAGCGCTTTGTAATTCGCGATAACTATCTGGACACCACTAGCGAAGATGTCTTTATCAAACAGCCCTCTGCCCTGCTCGAACTGTTTGTCATTATGGGCGAGAATGAAAATATCAAAGATATTCGCGCCTCAACTATTCGCCAGATTCGTCTGCATAGAAATTTAATTAACGATCAGTTCAGGGCAGTCCCCCTTAACCGGGATATGTTTATGCGCCTGCTGCGCGCGCCCTACAGGTTATCCCTGCAATTGCAGCGCATGAACCGCTACGGCATTCTGGGCAGCTACCTGCCCGAATTTGGCAAAATTGTCGGGCAGACTCAGCACGATCTATTTCATATCTATCCGGTCGATGTGCATACCCTGCAGGTTGTGCGCAATATTCGACGGCTGGCGCGCCCAGAGGTAGCAGAGCAATTCCCTGTGTCCGCCCATATCTTTAAGAATTTACCCAAACCTGAATTGCTGATTATTGCCGCTCTCTACCATGATATCGCCAAGGGGCGCGGCGGCGATCACTCAGTGCTGGGCTCGGCAGATATTGCTGACTTTGCCGAGCGCCACGGCCTGCAACCCCAGGAGATCAAACTGCTGCAATGGCTGGTCGAAAATCATCTGCTAATGTCGACAGTCTCCCAGAGAGAGGACACCTCAGATCCGGATGTTATCTACAAGTTTGCCAAACACTGCGGCGACCTGATGCATCTGGAACTGCTCTATGTACTGACAGTAGCTGATATTAACGCCACCAACCCACAGCTATGGACAGACTGGAAAGGTTCGCTGATGCGCAACCTGTATTTTGAGACCAAGCGCGCCCTGCAGCAGGGTCTGGGTGTCCCGGTGGATAGGTCTCTGTGGGTCGAATATGCCAAGACCGCAGCTCTTAAGACACTCCACGAGCTCAGTATCAACCAGGAGCAGGCGCTGGCCGTTTGGAGCGATGTGGACCAGGAATTCTTTTTGCGCGAGCGGGCTGAAGATATTGCCAGCTTTACCCAGGCCATCATTGCCAATGGTAATCCCGGCAATCCGGTGGTACTTCTGCGGGATGTGGGGGTAGAGATACCAGTGGCCACCCAGATATTTGTCCATGCCACTGACCGGCAAAATATCTTTGCCATCATTGCCGCCGTGCTCGACCAGTTGCAGCTAAATATTCAGGATGCCCGCCTGCACACCACCAGCGATAACCGCGCCTTCGATGTATTTTATATTCTCGACGATGAAAACCGACCTATAGGCACAGACCCTAAACTCTGCACTCTGGTGGCAGACTCGTTGAAGCAGGCTATTATTGATCCCAGCAATGTGAAGTTTGATATCTCGCGGCGCACCTCTCGTCAGCTAAAAAACTTCACCCTTAAAACGCAAACCTCCCTGAGCAATGATACAGAAACCAACACCACGGTTCTGGAAGTTATCACTCCGGATCGTCCAGGTCTGCTGGCCCATTTAGCCAGTATATTCCTGCGCTTTGGGCTCAATCTGTACAACGCCAAAATCTCCACTCTTGGCGAGCGTGTCGAGGATACTTTTTACCTGACTGACTTCAATCACAAACCACTGACTGATTTAGCCTTTGGTCAAAAACTTCAGCAAACCATCTGCAATGAGTTAGATGACCGCAACGTTGAGGACAAATAGGCCGAACTATGCGAGCACATCATGAATTCTAATCTTCAGTTGCTGCACCCCTATCCCTTTGAGAAGCTCAAACAGCTCAAAGCCGAAGTTGAGCCGCCGACTGGCCTGGAACATATAGCCCTGTCGATTGGCGAACCCAAGCATCCGGCGCCAGAATTTGTCAAACAGCGCCTGCGAGACAGTGTCGACAAACTGGCCCTTTACCCAACCACTGCAGGCAGCCCAGAACTGCGCAGCACCATCAGCCGTTGGCTCGAACAGCGCTTTTCACTGCCTTATAAGGCCATTGACCCAGAGACTCAGGTACTGCCAGTTGTGGGCACCAGGGAAGCATTATTTGCCTTTACTCAGACAGTGATAGACAGTGCAAGCCCGAACCCCATAGTGGTTTCACCCAATCCCTTCTATCAAATCTATGAGGGTGCAGCTCTACTGGCTGGCGCAGAGCTGCACTATCTAGACTGCGACTTACAAAACGGTTTTATTCCCAATCTTGATCTGGTGTCAGAGGAAATATGGCAGCGCTGTCAGCTGCTGCAGCTTTGCTCCCCAGGCAACCCTACTGGCGCGGTTATGTCGCTGGACCAATATCAGCAGGCCATTGAGCTGGCCGATAAATATGACTTTATTATCTCTAGCGACGAATGCTACTCGGAGGTGTATCTCGACGAGAGTAATCCACCGCTGGGATTACTAGACGCCTGCTGGCAGCTGGGTCGCAGAGACTTTAGTCGCTGTGTCGTTTTTCACAGCCTGTCCAAACGCTCCAATCTGCCCGGCCTGCGTTCTGGTTTTATTGCTGGCGACCGACGCTTATTGCAAGACTTTCTTAAATATCGAACCTATCACGGCTGCGCCATGTCGCTGCCCGTCCAAGAGGCCTCTATCTCAGCCTGGAGCGACGAAAGCCATGTTATTGAAAACCGTGCCATGTATCGGGAAAAGTTTGCTGCGGTGACCCAAATTCTGCGGGGCAAGCTGAAGTTTACTGAGCCCAGTGCCAGTTTCTATCTATGGCCCGAAACACCAATAGATGATACTGAGTTTGCACTTGGACTCTACGCCCAACAAAATGTCACCATACTGCCCGGACAGTATCTATCCCGATCCACAGCCACAGGTAATCCAGGCCAAAACCGCGTGCGCATGGCACTGGTGGCAGATATAGATGAGTGCATTGAAGCGGCCCAGCGCATTGTGCAGTATGTGGATAGCTTAAAACCCTAATTCTAAATATGGAGTATTTGGCTGGTGAAAAAGAGCCCTCGGCTTTGGTAAAGAGCCCTCAGCGTAGATAGAGAGCCCTCGGCTTTGGCAAAAAGCCCCCAGCGCGGGCAGAGAGACTAAACATGTTAAAAACTGAACGAGCCAAGTTTATATTGCAGCGACTTAAGGAGCTCTATCCAGAGACCCCTGTACCACTGGATCATAGAAATAATTTTGAACTGCTGGTCGCCGTGCTACTCAGCGCCCAGTGCACCGATATCCGCGTCAATCAGGTGACACCAGCGCTATTTGCTCAGGCCGACAATCCCTTTGATATGCAGCATGTGCCAGTGGATACCATTTACAACATAGTTCGCCCCTGCGGCTTGGCGCCGCAGAAATCCAGTGCCATCTCCAAGCTATCAAAGATCCTGGTTGACCAGTATGGCGGCGAAGTCCCCGACGACTGGAAGGCTCTTGAATCACTGCCAGGTGTTGGCCATAAAACCGCCGGAGTGGTTATGTCTCAGGGCTTCGGCCACCCTGCCTTTCCCGTAGACACCCATATCCACCGCCTGGCCCAGCGCTGGGGTCTCACCAAAGGCAAAAGTGTTACCCAGACAGAACGGGATTTAAAAAAACTCTTTCCCCGCGAAGAGTGGAATGCACTGCATCTGCAAATTATTTTTTATGGTCGTGAATACTGCTCTGCCCATGGCTGCGATGGCCGCGTCTGCGATATTTGCACCACCTGCTACCCCAACCGCAAAAAACCGTTTGTCGCCCACAAGCCCTGACAGTTTTGCTATGCTTATGCACCCAATTCAAATAACGATTCACAGGATCAATTACAAGGAAGGCAACAGGTGATAACCCTATTTGGAATCAAGAACTGCGACAGCATCAAAAAGGCCCGCAACTGGCTCACTGATCATGGCATTGAATACCAATTTCACGATGTGCGCAGCGATGGTATTGAGGCTGCCAGTATCGACCAGTGGATCGATCAGCTGGGCTGGGAGACAATCGTAAACCGGCGCGGCACCACCTGGCGCAAGCTCGACAGCAGCATTCAAGACAGCTGTGGGCGAGACAATATTACAGCCCTGCTGCTTGAGCATCCGGCTATGATTAAGCGTCCGGTACTGGATATAGATGGCGAGATTTCCATCGGCTTTAAGCCCGATTTATACAAAAATATTTTTAACCTTTAAACAAGAGTAATAGCATGAGTGATCTGTACAGTCTGGCCATTGGTGTTGGCACTAAAAATAGTCGCAACGAATGGCTGGAAGTTTTCTATCCCAATCCAATGCTCAATCCAGACGAGGCCGTCGCTGATATCTTCCGCGTAAGCCTGGGTCTGGACAGTGGCGAAATTGAGCCCAGCAGCGAGCAGCTCAACGCTCTGGAATCTGCTCTGCGACACAATGGCCTCAGTGCCCTGGCCGAGGAGATTGTTGTTCTGGCCGCATCAAATCGCCCAGTGGTAGCTGTACTGATGGCCGCGAACAGCGCTCCGGCCACAGTGCCCGAAGGCTACCTAAAATTGCACCTGCTCAGTCATCGACTGGTTAAGCCCCATGGCACAGATTTGACTGGTATTTTTGGGGTGCTAAAGAATATTGCCTGGACCAATGCTGGCGCCATTGATATTGACGAACTTCCCGACCGCCAGCTGGCGGCCCGCATGGCTGGACATCCATTATCAGTCGACTGCGTCGATAAGTTTCCCAAAATGGTCGACTATATAGTGCCCTCCGGCATTCGTATTGCCGACACTTCCCGAGTGCGACTGGGCGCCTATGTGGGCGAAGGCACCACAGTAATGCATGAGGGCTTTATCAACTTTAATGCCGGCGCCGAGGGTCCCAATATGATTGAGGGCCGGGTTTCGGCGGGGGTATTTTGCGGTGCAGGCTCGGATATAGGTGGCGGCGCATCCATTATGGGCACCCTGTCTGGCGGCGGCAGCATGGTGATAGCCATGGGTGAAAAATGCCTGCTGGGCGCCAATGCCGGGCTGGGTATATCCCTGGGAGATCGCTGCACAGTAGAGGCAGGTCTGTATATCACTGCTGGTACAGTGGTAACCATGCTCGACGATCAAAAACAGGTCACAGGGAAAGTAAAGGCCCGCGACCTGTCCGGCAAAAGCGATCTTCTATTTAGGCGTAATTCAATCAGTGGCGCAGTTGAATGTCTAACCAACAAGAGCGCCGTTGAGCTTAATGAAGCGCTTCACTCAGCCAATTAAACAGCTGCTTAGGGGGAGATTTTGTCCCCCATTAATTCAGGCTAGGCACCCAACAGGCTCTGGCCGCAGACTCTGACCACATTGCCATTAATCCCTGCAGCCTGAGGGCTAACAAAGAACCCAATCACTTCAGCGACATCAATGGGCAGGCCACCCTGCCCCAGGGACGATAGTCTGCGTCCCATCTGTCGTGTAACGAAGGGAATGGCCGCAGTCATCTGAGTCTCGATAAAGCCAGGTGCCACAGCGTTTACCGTAATACCTCTGGCAGCGCAGGGTTCAGCCAATGTCTCAACCATGCCAATCACCGCCGACTTGGAAAACCCATAGTTGGTCTGGCCCACATTGCCTGCGATGCCACTGATCGAGGCTACACCAATGATCTTGCCGCCGTTATCCAAAAGCTCAGTCTCCAGCAGAGCGGTATTGATCCGCTGAACACTGCCCAGATTAACCTCCATCAGCATATTCCACTGATGGTCTGTCATACGGGATAGCATCTTGTCTCTGGTAATCCCGGCATTGTGAATAATGCCGTGTAGCGAAGGTGTCTGCGCCGCACAAAAATCTCGCAGCTTATTGGCAGCGCCATCGCTGGTAATATCCAGAGGCAGAGCCAGGCCACCCAGACGGCGCATAGTTACCACCAGTTCCTCTTCTGCCTGGGGCACATCGACCCCTATTACTACTGCGCCATCTCTGGCCAGCACCTCAGCAATAGCCAGACCAATACCTCTGGCGGCTCCGGTGACCACCAATATTTTGCCCAGCAATGGCTGCTGCCAGTCTCCCTCTGCAGCAGTCACTGGGCTGCCAGCGGTTAAAATCTGCGCATTCATAAAGGCCGAGCCCGCCGAGAGCAAAAAGCGAATAGGCGCTTCTATTGCGGCATCACCAATCTGGTCAACCAGCAGTAAATTGGCAGTGGCGCCATGGCGGCCAATCTCTTTGGCCAGGGATTTTACAAAGCCGTGCAGGCCGCGCTGCAAAGTACCATGCTCAGTGCTCTGGGCCGCAGTGGATTTTAGCCCCACCACAATCACCCGGCCGCTCGGCTTTATGGACCTTATATGACGATGAAAAAACTCATAGAGTTGAACGCTCTGCTCGGCGCTGGCAATACCAGAGGCATCGTAAATAAGCTGGCCTCTGGCTTCACCCGCAGTGCTGATATCCCTATTCACTTGCAGATCAGTTGTCTGCAACAGCTGCTCAATCTGATCCGCAAACAGGCCGCCCTCAGAGCTACCCAGCAGCACCTGTCCACTAAGTTTATGGGGCTGCTGCGGGTCTTCTCTATCCAGTGCCACAGGCTCTGGCAGGCCCATCGCAGAAAACAGTTTTTTGCCCAGTGCCGAGTTGGCGATTTCCAAGTACTTGTCAGACATGCTTAGTTTCCTGAGTCAATCACGGTAGCGGCCATTCTACTCCCAGGCCAGCAAATAGGATTGACCTAAATGACAGTTCCGCTTCAATTCAAGTCATTGGCTTATGGCGTCTAATCCCCTATCCTAGCCCGGTCAACCGAGATATTAATATAACCGAGACCAATATAATGACCCAGATCCGCAAAGTAGCCATTGTCGGCGGCAACCGCATTCCCTTCGTACGCAGCAATACCGCCTACAGTCATGCCAGCAATATGCAAATGCTTACAGCAGCTCTGCAGGGACTGGTGCAACGCTTTAACCTTGAGGGTGAGCGTCTGGGCGAAGTGGCTGCTGGCGCTGTCATGAAACATTCAAAAGACTTTAACCTGGCTCGTGAGGCCACATTGGACTCCGGACTATCAGCCCAGACACCGGCCTATGATGTGCAGCAGGCCTGTGGCACCGGGCTCGAGGCAGCCATACTGGTAGCCAATAAAATAGCATTGGGCCAGATAGACTCAGGGATTGCCGGCGGCACCGACACAGCCAGTGATGCCCCTATCGCTCTCAATGAAAAATATCGTCAGATGATACTGAGCCTAAACCGCGCCAAAACTCTGGGCCAGCGCCTAAAAGCGCTGGCCAGTATTCGCCCCAGCTTTATGGCGCCCTCCCTGCCAGCTAATGCCGAACCCCGCACCGGCCTGTCTATGGGACAACACTGCGAACTGATGGTCAAACAGTGGAATATCAGCCGCGAGGAACAGGATCAGCTGACCTACAACAGCCATCAAAATTTAATTGCGGCCTATGATCGCGGCTTCTTTGACGATCTGATACGCCCCTTTAATGGCGTTGAGCGCGACGGCATTATGCGCAGTACACCAATGGACAAACTGGCGGCATTAAAGCCTGCCTACGACCGCGAGAATGGCACTCTGACTGCAGCCAACTCCACCACTCTGACCGATGGTGCTGCCACCGTTTTACTGGCCAGCGAGCAATGGGCAAGCGAGCGCAGCCTGCCAATTCAAGCCTATCTGACTCACAGTGAAGTGGCTGCCGTAGACTTTTATTCCCAGGGTGAGCAGAGCGAAGGCCTCCTAATGGCACCAGCTTACGCGGTACCAAGATTGCTGGCCCGCGCAGGCTTAACTCTGCAGGATTTCGATTTTTATGAGATTCATGAAGCCTTTGCCGCACAGGCTCTGTGCACGATGAAAGCCTGGGAAGACGAGGATTTCTGTAAAAACAAACTGGGGCTGGATGCGCCGCTGGGCAGCATTGACCGCAAAAAACTCAATGTAAATGGCTCCAGTGTTGCCACTGGTCATCCATTTGCAGCCACAGGGCCAAGAATAATTGCAACATTGGCAAAATTATTGGAACAAAACGGGGGTGGCCGGGGTCTTATCTCTATATGTGCTGCTGGTGGTCAGGGTGTAACAGCCATTATCGAGAGATAACACCTGCAATAGAGCGCAACCGGTTTTCTCCCCCTAAGGGGTCTTACGTTTGTATAAGTAGGGCCCCTTTTTTAATACCTCGGCATTTAAGCCTTGGCGGCATTAGCCACTATTAGGCGCACAAATTCCGGCAATAGTTTTTGCGGCAATGTATGGCCCATACCATCAAATAGCTCCAGCTGGGCATGGGCAATATGTCTGGCTGTATCCTCACCGCCATTGACCGGCACCAGCAGATCCTGGATACCGTGGATCACCAACACGGGCACCCTGATCTTTTTCAGTAGCGCCTTGCGCCCCGGAGCGGCGCGAATAGCCGCGATTTGACGCATATAGCCCGCTGGGTTACTGGAGCGCTTATGCTCTGCCTTTACAATTGCCCGCACCTCATCATCGGACATAGGATAGGCAGGGCTGCCAATCATCTGCCAAATATCTACCGAGTTATCCAGTGCGCTGCGCTCCGGGGTAACAGGTTTAATCATTTCCGCAGATACTTTTAATGAGGGAACCCCCTTGCCGCGCTCACCACTGGTAGACATTATCGAGGTCAGTGACAGAATTCTATCCGGGTACAGCCCTGTCACCAGCTGACTTATCATGCCGCCCATAGACATGCCAACAATATGCGCCTGAGCTATATCCAGCGCATCCAGCACACCCACAGTATCTGCCGCCATATCATTTAAGCTATAGGGCGCCGACACTGGAATACCCAGGTAAGATTTAAGAAATAGACGAAATAGCCCGGGCGCTTTGAGGCCGTGCATCTTATCGGTCAACCCAATATCGCGGTTGTCAAAGCGAATAACATAAAACCCCTGATCCGCCAGCCTCTGACAGAATTCCACAGGCCATCTCACCAGCTGATTGTAGAGCCCGGCCACCAGCAAAATAGCCGGATTCTTCGGCTCACCGAATGTCTCATAGGCCATCCTGAGACCATTGGACTGCAGGTATTGGGTTTCGCGATCGCCAAAATTAGGGTGTTTTTCGCTCACAGATAATCTCTTTATTCACATAGATTGAAGTGCGCCCTGATGACCGGACGCTTTTATAAACTGGCTATGCCTTTAGCCTGTTGTCCAGCTGTATTATGGCGTCACTATATTGAAGTTATCGTTGTTTTTACCCAGCAGGGAAAAGAACTTTAACAGCTTCAAAACACTGCCATCCACCTCTAATTCATCGGTGGTCAACAGCTGTTGAATACCCACCTGACCCACCAGTAGATCCACAAATAAATCTTTGCTTACCGCAATGCTGGCATCGGCGTTGGGCGCGGCAGGCAACTGCTGGTAATACATCACCGAGTTGCGCACTGTCAGTACAAAGTTTTGCTGCTGATCAGTAAACAGCACATTGATCACCAGGCGCTCGCCCTCTGCTTTATCGGCATCCAGTCGCACCGACAGAGCCTTCATAAACTGGATTGCTGGTACCTGCTGCAAAAAAGCCTTGTTCAACGCTAGGTCATAGTACTGTTCCGATGTCCCAGACTCGAGCTCATGGGCAGCTGACAGATAGATATCCCGCCAGGGGCCAGACTCCGCCTGATAGCCCAGCTGTCGATGAGCCGCTGCCAGCAACTGTTTGGCGGCAATATTGTCTGGCTGGGCAAATACCAG
>DDCQ01000046.1:0-1826 GCA_002334915.1 Porticoccaceae bacterium UBA2002 | reverse complement strand
CTGCGCTGGATTACCCTCATACCAGCCGAAGTAGTGCTGATATACCGCCTTGCTGTTGTGGCTCAGAGTGCCGTAATAGCCACGCAGATGGAAATTGCCCGCCAGACTTTCAGGCAGCTTCAGCCGCTCCGCAATCTCTCTGGGGGTATAGCCTAGATTGGCGAGCCGCACTGTCTGGTCATGAGTGAATTTATACATGTCCTGCTGCTGCTCCATCTGGGAGATTATTCGTTCATGTCCCCAGGTGGGCCAGTGGTGACTGTTAAAGAACACCTCCACATCGTTCAGACGCTCAATAGACTGACCAATATAATCGCTCCACAGCAGCGCATCGCGTACCTTGGCGCCGCGCAGTGTCAACACATTGTGCATCACATGGGAGAGTATCTCTGCGCCACAAAAAGCTTTTCGCTCAGGCAGGTAAAAGGTTAATTCTGCTTGTGCCTCGGAGCCGGGCATATTGTAAAACTCAAAGGCTACCCCATCGACGCGGAGGCTCATCACCGGTTTATCTATCACCAGCGTGGGCTGCAAAATCGAAGTGCTGCCATAGATCACCTGCTTGCCCAGCCCGGAATCCACATGGCCGGTAACAGAGCGCGGCAGGCTATTGCCAAACATATAGGTGCCGCGTCGAGTCATAGCTGGCCCGGCGATTATATTCTCGCTGGTGGACTCGGCCATAAAGCCAGATGGCGCGATAATAGGCACATTGTTAGCCGCTGCCTGCTCAGCATCTATCAACGACAGCACACCACCAAAATGATCTATATGACTATGGGTAAATATCACGCCGGTCAGATTAATTTTGCCCAGATGCTCCTCGGCAAATGCCATAGCTGCCGCCGTGGTTTCCAATGTGGTCAGGGGGTCCACCAGAATCCAGCCATTGTCGCTTTTAATCAGGCTGGTATTGGCCAGATCAAACCCTCGCAGCTGATAGATGCCTTCATCTACTTTAAATAGTCCGCGGATATTATTCAGCTTGGCCTGCCGCCACAGGCTCGGATTCACTGTATCCGGTGCCTCGCCCTGTATAAAGTCATAGGCCCCGGCATCCCATACCTGAACGCCACTTTTGCTGATCAGCGCGGTGTTTGGCGCGTCGGCGATCATGCCACGGCGGGCATCTTCAAAGTCTTGCTGGCTATCCAGGTCCAGGTTGTCTGCGAAGGTTTTATTGCTGGCAATGGTGTATTCGCTGGCCCCGGCATGAGCTGAGTCAGCTGCTATAGACTGCTTTGGTTGATCACATCCAGTAGTTAAGGCAAAGATAGCAAAAAGGCTTGCTAGGGCAGGAGCCGTAGAGCCTTTACTGGGATTGGTACTTATCATTTTGCTTACTCTCTTATTATTTTTATCGTTACATTATTCCAGCTTACATTGCCTTCCTAGCGAGCATATTTCAATATAAAAACGAGTTAAAGACTGAAGCAAGGTGCTCTCAAAGACATCCTGGCGTTGGCTATCAAACCTGCACAGATCCAAAGGCCCCCGCACCCAAAAATCTAACCCATATACAAAAACGCCACCAACTCAAAAAGAGTCGATGGCGCATTTTCTATCAAACTAATGAGTTGCGATTAAAGCACTTCAAACAAACCAGCAGCACCCATACCACCACCAACACACATAGTGACAACCACATACTTCTCACCACGACGCTTTCCTTCCATCAACGCATGCATAACCATACGCGCACCACTCATACCAAAGGGGTGACCAATAGAAATAGAACCGCCATTAACATTCAAACGCTCCATAGGAATGCCCAACTTATCGCGACAGTACAGAACCTGCACCGCAAACGCCTCGTTCAGCTCCCA
>DDCQ01000072.1:10187-26070 GCA_002334915.1 Porticoccaceae bacterium UBA2002 | reverse complement strand
CATAATAAAGTCGGGCAGGCTGTGTTGAGTAGAGATATCAACGGGCTTGGGGTAGGCTGCTGTGTGACAGAATGACTGCATAACCAAGTCGGTTGAGAAGCCTAGGCAGGCCAGGTCTTTTAGCTCGTCTCTGGTCATGGGGCCGGTGGTGTCTTGTGAACCAACGGTGGTCATTTTGGGTTCGCAGTAGGTGCCGGGGCGGATGCCGTCGACGCCGCAGGCTTTGCCGACCATTTTCTGGGCTAAGGTGTAGCCAGCGTCAGTTTCTATGGGTGCGGTGGGCTGACGGAATACGTCTGATGGAGCTAGGCCCATATGCTCGCGGGCACGCTGGGTAAGGCCGCGGCCTACGATTAGGTTAATACGGCCATCGGCCTGTACTTCATCGAGGATCACTTCTGATTTATGCTCAAATTCTGAGACTACTTCGCCAGCTTCATTAAGGATTTTGCCTTCGTAGGGGAAGATCTCAATCACATCGCCATTGTTGATATTGTCCACTGGGGCTTCAAACACTAGGGCGCCAGCATCTTCCATGGTGTTAAAGAAGATGGGGGCTACTTTGCTACCAAAGCAGATGCCGCCGCTGCGCTTATTGGGTACGCCGGGCATATCTTCACCGAAGAACCATAGCACGGAGTTTGTAGCTGACTTACGAGATGAGCCGGTTCCAACCACGTCACCGATAAAGGCAACGGGCAGGCCGCGGGCTTTTAGCTCGTCGATCTGAGTCATGGGGCCGGTAACGCCATGCTCTTCTGGGTGCATGCCGTCGCGAGTCATCTTAAACATAGCACGGGCATGGAGTGGGATATCGGGTCGTGACCAGGCATCCTGAGCAGGGGAGAGGTCGTCTGTATTGATTTCGCCGGTGGCTTTAAATACAGCTACTTTGATGCTTTGTGGTACGGCATCGTTGTTGGTGAACCATTCGGCATCGGCCCAGGATTGCATTACTGCTTTAGCGTTGGCATTGCCGCCATCGGCTTTTTCTGCCACATCATGGAAGGCATCAAATACTAGTAGTGTGCTTTTTAATTCTTCAGCAGCCTGAGTCGCCAGTTCTGCATCGTCGAGCAGGGCAACCAGTGTGGCTACGTTATAGCCACCGTGCATATTGCCGAGCAGGGTTACTGCGGCGCTGCGGTCGATCAGGGGGGAGGAGGCTTCGCCATTGACGATAGCGCTTAAAAAGCCGGCTTTAACATAGGCGGCTTCATCCACACCTGGAGGAACGCGATTGGCTATCAGGTCGAGCAGAAATTCTTCTTCACCAGCTGGCGGGTTTTTTAATAACTCAACCAGCCCTGCGGTCCATTCTGGATCCAATGGTTTGGGGGGAATATTCTGTTCGGCGCGTTCTGCGACATGGGCGCGATAGGCTTCTAGCACTGGGTGCTTCTCCTTTAATAAATTGTTGGATTCGGCAGCGGCATAGACCACTGGATTCGGGGCGGAATTGTACGTGAATCTGTAGTTTATTTACAGAATATTCAGTTATAGCCATTATTTGTCAGCAGAAGGCTATAATGGCCGTCTGTTAAGACCAATTAATTAGATAAACCACATTTATGACCACCGCTTTAAAACAATCTGCCACTGCCGGCGCTCTGCAGGAAATCCAGGCGTTTTTGCCCTGCGCCACGCCAGATCAATGGCTGGAAAATGCTCTTGATAATCAGGCCCTAATGCTGATCGACCATGCCAATTGCGAAAAAAAGGCTGCCAGCACGGCGCTTAATCTGATCTACCGCTACACAGATAACTTTGAGCTGCTGAATAAGATGTCGCGCCTGGCCCGGGAAGAGATGCGCCATTTTGAGCAGGTGATTGCCATTATGAAGCGGCGCAATATTGAATATCTGCATATCTCGGCGTCGCGCTATGCGGCTGGTATGCGCGAGCAGGCGCGGGCCAATGATCCGGGTAAATTGGTGGATATGCTGGTGATTGGTGCCTTTATTGAGGCGCGCTCTTGCGAGCGCTTTGCGCGTTTGGCCCCTTATCTGGATGATGAGCTGGAGGAATTTTATACCTCGTTGCTGAAGTCTGAGGGGCGGCATTATCAGGATTATTTGAAGCTGGCTCAAAAGGCTGCTGGCGATGCTGGTATTGATGATCGGGTTGCGGTATTTGCTGAATCTGAGCAGCGCTTGATTGAGCAGCCGGATACGGAGTTTAGATTTCATTCCGGGCCGGTGAGCTAGCTTAGGGCGCCTGTTTGACTACCTGAAAGGGGTACGGTTTTTTGTCTGCAAGGGTATACCATTGTGGCGGTTCAGCCGGCTAGGGCCTACTTTTTGCGGCTGGGATTTTTAATTGGGTTTCAATATGGTTTTCAATATGGCTTTCAATATGGCTTTCAATTTGATTTTCAATCGAGTGGCTAAACTATTTTCTTCTGCGTGCGCCCGGTCAAAGCTCTGCATGTCTGTGGCTGTTTTTGCCGGGTTAATCATGTTGGGTGGCTGCGCTCCCTCCGAAACCGAGTCTGAGCGTGCCAACGCTGTCTACGATGAGCTGTTTATGGAGAGCCTGAGAGACAGCCCGGAGTATATGGCCTATATGGGTATGCGCGAGCGCTATGATGAGTGGGATGACTACTCCCAGGCTGCGTTTGACCATAATGTGGCGGTGAGCAAGCGCCATTTGGCCAGGCTGGAGACTATTGATGCCGAGGCATTGGATACATCGGCGACGCTGAGTTTAACGCTGTACAGGCAGCGCCTGCAGAATGGCCTGGCTGATACCCGGTGGCGCTACCATGGCTACCCAATCAATCAGATGTTTGGTGTGCACTCCAGTATTCCCAGCTTTCTGATTAATCAGCATCTGATTGCCGATGTGAAAGAGGCTGAGGCCTATATTGCCCGGGTGCGCGCTGTGCCTGAGGTGCTGGGCCATGTGATTGAGGATTTAAATATCCGTGCCGACAGGGGCATTATTGCGCCGAAGTTTGTGTTCCCCCATAGCATTCGTGATAGCCAGAATATTATTGCCGGTATTAATGATGGCAGTGGTGAAAACCCACTGATGGCTGATTTTAAAGGCAAGCTGGACAAGCTTGAGCTGAATACCGCTGCTAAGGCAGCTCTGGTAGATCAGCTGGGTGTGGCTCTGGCAGAGCATTTTGCGCCGGCTTACCTGATGCTGATCGAGACGCTGCAAGCTCTGGGCGAGCGCTCGGAGGGCAACTTTGGGGTCTGGCGCCTGCCTGATGGCGCTGCCTATTATGTCAATGCCCTGAAGCGTATGACCACTACCGATATGACCCCTGATCAAATTCATCAGCTGGGTCTGGAAGAGGTGGCGCGTATTCACGATGAGATGCGCGATATTATGCAGCAGGTGGGTTTTGAGGGTGATCTGCAGGATTTCTTTGCGTTTATGCGCACCGACCCGCAGTTTTATCTGGCTGACACTGACGAGGGTCGCCAGACCTACCTGGATGAGGCGGCCCGGGTGATTGACGAGATGGAAGGAGCGTCTGGATGAGCTGTTTTATTCCAAAGCCAAAGGCCCGGGTAAAGGTTAAGGCGGTTGAGGCATTTCGTGAAAAGTCTGCGGGCCGGGCGTTTTATCAGCGGCCTGCCGAGGACGGCTCGCGGCCCGGTACCTACTATGCCAATCTCTATCGCATGCAGGATATGCCCACCTATGACCTTGAGGCGCTGGCTTACCATGAGGGTATTCCCGGGCACCATATGCAGGGGACCATTTCGCAGGAGCAGCAGGGGCTGCCTATGTTCCGTCGCCACGGTGGCTACACGGCTTACTCGGAGGGCTGGGGCCTGTACTCGGAATATATTCCCAAAGAGATGGGTCTGTACAGCAACCCCTACTCAGATTTTGGCCGTCTGAGCATGGAAATCTGGCGAGCCTGCCGGCTGGTGGTGGATACTGGCCTGCATCACAAGCGCTGGACCCGAGAGCAGGCGATTGATTATCTGACCGCCAATACCTCCAGCTCTGTGGAGGCCAACACCAAGGCGATTGAGCGCTATATGATTATGCCCGGTCAGGCTACAGCCTATAAGGTGGGCATGCTTAAGTTGCTGGAGCTGCGCGAAAAAGCCCGCGCTGCTCTTGGCGACAAGTTTGATATTCGCGGTTATCACGAGGTGGTGCTCAGCAATGGCGCTGTGCCACTCAATGTTCTTGAAGATCTGGTAGATGACTGGGTGGCTGAAACTCAGGGTTAGTTCAGCAGGGGTCGCAGTTTACAGATAATAAAAAAGGCAGCCTTGGCTGCCTTTTTAATGCTCGTATTGTCAGACTTATCTGTCTTCAACCGGCTTGTAATCGCGAACATCTGCACCTGTGTACAGCTGACGTGGACGGCCAATGCGGTAAGGGTGAGTGATCATTTCGTTCCAGTGGGAAATCCAGCCTACGGTGCGGCCTGTGGCAAAGATTACGGTAAACATCTCTACGGGAATACCCAGCGCTTTTAGAATAATACCTGAATAGAAATCTACATTGGGGTAGAGTTTCTTGGACACAAAGTACTCGTCTTCCAGGGCAATTTTTTCCAGCTTCTTGGCCAGGCGGAACAGCGGGTCGTTTTGCAGGCCCATCACTTCCAGCACTTCGTCGCAGCTCTCGCGCATTACTGTGGCGCGGGGGTCGTAGTTTTTATAGACGCGGTGGCCAAAGCCCATGAGACGGAATGGGTCATTTTTGTCTTTGGCTTTGGCGACATATTCTTCAATATTATCTTCGTGGCCAATCTCTTCGAGCATAACCAGCACGGCTTCGTTGGCGCCGCCGTGAGCCGGTCCCCAGAGGGCTGCGATACCAGCTGCAATACAGGAGAATGGGTTGGCGCCTGAGGAGCCGGCCAGTCGCACTGTTGAGGTGGAGGCATTCTGTTCATGGTCTGCGTGCAGCAGAAAGATGCGGTCCATGGCGCGGGCAATGGCAGGCTCTACTTTGTAGGGCTCGCAGGGGGTGCCAAACATCATATGCAGGAAGTTTTCTGAGTAGGACAGGCTGTTATCTGGGTAGATAAAGGGCTGGCCGGTAAAGTGTTTGTGGCACATGGCGGCGATTGTGGGAATCTTGGCAATCAGGCGATGGGCTGAGATTTTGCGGTGCTCTTCGTTGGTGATATCCAGCGAGTCATGGTAGAACGATGACATGGCACCCACCACGCCGCAGAGCATGGCCATGGGGTGAGCATCGTAGCGGAAGCCGCTGATAAAGTGCTCTACCGAACGATTGACCATGGTGTGGTATTTAATGGTGTTTTCAAATTCTGTTTTTTGCGCTGCATTGGGCAGTGAGCCCTCCAGCAGCAGGTAGCAGGTTTCCAGATAGTCTGATTTTTCCGCCAGTTCTTCGATGGGGTAGCCGCGGTGCAGCAGAATGCCTTTATCGCCGTCGATATAGGTGATATCGGACTGGCAGGCTGCGGTTGCAGAGAATCCTGGGTCGTAGGTGAAAAAACCATGGCTTCCAAGAGTGCCTATGTCGATAACATCTTGCCCTCTGGTGCCTTTAAGAACGGGCAATTCAATGGGTGTTTCGCCGTCGATAGTCAGGGTTGCTGTGCGATCGGTCATACTGGGTCCTCGAAAAAACCTTGGTGGAATGCGGATGAAAAAACGACTGCAATCATAGATGTTCAGGCTAAATTGTCAACTTAAACCCATAGCTGAAATGTCCAAAAGAGCCTGTTATTAGGGCTTAAAGCCTGTCAAAGATAGCGATTATTCACCGATAAAATGATCTTTCCCATGCTGATGGGCCTAAGCTGGTGGTGCAGAAATTTACTACGGACCACTGGTCACTAAAACCCGCTTAAGCAATGGTCCGTTGTATAAAGTTATTTAATTGGGTTTATAACTTTTGTGAATTGAATTTAAGCCTGCAGGCCACTATACTGCTGCGCCATCAAAGTCCCGGTCTGAGCACCACCATCCTGGTTCTGACCGTTATAGAGAGTAGTTAAATCCATTTCCGTTGATGCGGATCATCTTTTTAAGGTACTACCTGTCGTGGATAAAAAAAGACCAGTCAATTTAGATATTGGAACAATCAAGCTTCCAATTACCTCCTATGTTTCGATCTTGCACCGCGTCTCTGGTGTGATTATGTTTTTTGCTGTGGGCATCTTCCTGTGGATTCTGGAAAGCAGCCTGGCCTCAGAGCAAAGCTTTGCTGACCTGGGGCAGTTGCTCAGCAACCCGATCTGTCAGTTTATTATCTGGGGCAGCCTGGCTGCACTGGCCTATCACGCTATTGCTGGTATCCGCCATCTGATTATGGATTTTGGATTCGGTGAAGATGACTTTGCCAGCGGCCGCAACAGTGCATGGGCTGCGGTGGTGTTGGCTGTTGTTGCTATAGCTCTTATTACATGGTGGATTCTTTAATGGTTACTACAGTAACAAGCCTGGGCCGCAGCGGCCTGTCTGACTGGATGATCCAGCGCATTAGCGCCTGGGTAATGACCGCCTATCTGGTGTTTATTGTTGGCTACTTTATTGGCAACCCAAATCTTAATTACGCTCAGTGGGCAGAGTTAAACAGTTCGCTGCCTATGCGTATGTTTAGCCTGATTACCATTCTCAGTATTGCCGCTCATGCCTGGATTGGCATGTGGTGTGTGCTGACCGATTACATCACGGTGCGACTGATTGGGCCAAAGGCCACTGCGATCCGTATCTTTTTTCAGCTAGGCATGATTGCAATTACCTTGCTCTACGTGATCTGGGCTATCGATATCCTCTGGGGAATTTAACTACATGGCTAACATTAGAACGATGAGTTTTGATGCCGTTATCGTCGGTGGTGGCGGTTCTGGTATGCGCGCGGCACTGCAGCTGGCGCAATCTGGTTACAAGACAGCAGTAATTACCAAAGTATTTCCCACTCGCTCCCACACTGTTTCTGCCCAGGGCGGCATTACCTGTGCGATTGCCAGTGATGACCCCAATGATCAGTGGCAGTGGCATATGTATGACACTATTAAGGGCTCTGACTATATTGGTGATCAGGAAGCCATTGAATATATGTGTCAGACCGGCCCGGAGGCGATCTTTGAGCTGGAGCATATGGGTCTGCCTTTCTCCCGTACTGAAGAGGGTCGCATTTACCAGCGCCCCTTTGGCGGCCAGTCCAAGGACTTTGGCAATGGCGGTCAGGCGGCGCGCACCTGTGCCGCGGCAGACAGGACCGGCCATGCACTGTTGCACACGCTGTATCAGGGCAATCTGAAAAACGAAACCACATTCCTCAATGAATGGTATGCGGTGGATATTGTTAAAAATGCGGATAACGCTGTGGTTGGCGTTGTGGCTATCAATATCGAAACCGGTGAAACGGTGTATGTAAAATCCAAAGCCACTGTATTCGCCACCGGCGGAGCAGGGCGTATCTATGCTTCCACTACCAATGCACATATCTGTACCGGCGACGGCGTGGGCATGGCACTGCGCGCGGGCTTCCCGGTGCAGGATATTGAGATGTGGCAGTTCCACCCCACAGGTATTCACGGCGCAGGCACCTTGGTGACTGAGGGCTGTCGCGGTGAAGGTGGCTATTTAATTAATAAAGATGGCGAGCGCTTTATGGAGCGTTATGCCCCCAATGCCAAAGATCTGGCTGGCCGCGATGTGGTTGCCCGCTCTATGGTGCTGGAGATTCTGGAGGGCCGCGGCTGTGGCCCAGATGGCGACCATGTGTACCTGAAGCTGGATCATCTGGGTGAAGAGACTCTCAATGCCAAGCTGCCGGGTATTCTTGAGCTATCCCGAACCTTTGCCCATGCCGATCCGGTCAAAGAACCCATTCCTGTGGTACCTACCTGCCACTATATGATGGGTGGTATTCCCACCAATGTGGATGGTCAGGCACTGACCATTGATAAAGATGGCAATGACCAGGTGATTGAAGGCTTTTACGCCTGTGGTGAAGCGGCCTGTGTGTCTGTGCATGGCGCTAACCGTCTGGGCGGTAACTCGCTGCTGGATCTAGTGGTCTTTGGCCGCGCGTCCGGTATGTTTATCGAGAAGCAGCTGCGCGAAGGTATTAATCTGAAAGATGCCAGCGAAGCAGATATTGAAGCAGCCATGGTTGGTCTTAACCGCATTAATACTTCTGAAGGGGGCGAAAAAGCCTCTGTGCTGCGTGCTGAGTTGCAGACCATTATGCAGAACTACTTCGGTGTATTCCGTCGCGGTGACTTTATGAAAGAGGGCATTGAGAAGCTTAACGCGCTGCGTCCGCGCATTGAGAATGTGGTGCTGGAAGATAAGAGCAATGCCTTTAACACGGCCCGCATTGAAGCTCTGGAGTTGCAAAATCTATTTGCTACTGCTGAAGCCACGGCTATTTCTGCTGAAGGCCGCACTGAAAGCCGCGGCGCTCATGCCCGTGAAGACTTTCAGGAGCGCGATGATGAGAATTGGCTGTGCCACTCGGTGTATTTCCCCGAGAGCAAGACGCTGGGCAAGCGCGGCGTAAACTTTACGCTGAAAACCCGCGAAGCTTTTGAACCTAAAATCCGTACCTATTAATAGGGGCTGACTGAATTATGTTGAATGTAAGTATTTATCGCTACAACCCTGAAGTGGACTCTGAGCCTTATATGCAAGACTTTAAGGTCGATACCCAGGGTAAAGATGTGATGGTTCTGGATGTACTTGAGAAGCTCAAGACTGAAGATCCAACCCTGACTTTCCGTCGCTCGTGCCGCGAAGGCGTGTGCGGTTCTGACGGGGTGAATATCTCTGGTAAGAACGGTCTGGCCTGTATTACGCCGCTGTCAGAGGCGGTTAAGGGCAATAAGCTGGTGATTCGCCCGCTGCCCGGTCTGCCGGTGATTCGCGATCTGGTAATCGATATGAGCCAGTTCTACGCCCAGTACGAGAAGATTCAGCCCTATATGATCAATAACAATCCGGCGCCGGCTATTGAGCGTCTGCAGTCTCCTGAAGAGCGCGCCAAGCTGGATGGCTTGTATGAGTGTATTCTGTGCGCCTGCTGTTCAACGGCTTGCCCGTCGTTCTGGTGGAATCCGGATAAGTTTATTGGCCCCTCTGGTCTGTTGCAGGCCTACCGCTTTTTGGCTGATAGCCGCGATACAGCCACTGAAGAGCGCCTGGCTAACCTAGATGATCCGTTCAGTGTTTTCCGCTGCCACGGCATTATGAACTGTGTGCAGGTGTGCCCCAAGGGCTTGAACCCGACTAAGGCCATTGGGCATATTCGCAGTATGTTGATCAGAAGCGCGACTTAATTACCCGATTAGTCTTGATTGCTAGGCTAAAAGCCCCAAACGGCCAGTTTTTACTGGCCGTTTTGCTAAATGCAGTTTAGAATACGCGCGGTCGAAAATGGCCTAATACACAGTATTTGAATGGGGAATATGAGTAATGCCTGAGGGCTTAATGGAGCAATTTTTACGCTCCTCCCACTTTTCCGGTGGAAACGCCGCCTACATCGAAGAACTCTACGAAACCTATCTGCACGAACCCAACAGCGTGCCGGAGGAGTGGAGCAGTTTTTTTGACTCTCTACCCCGCACCAATGGTTCTGTAACTCCCGATATTTCCCACGCCACCATTATTCAACACTTTGAACTGCTGGGCCGCCGCCAGGCTCGGCCAACGCCAGCGCCAGGCTCCGGTGGTATCCACCTTGAGCATGAGCGCAAGCAGGTCAAGGTGGTGCAGCTAATTAGCTCGTACCGCTTTCGCGGTCACCAGAAAGCCAGTCTAGACCCTCTGGGGTTGATGGTGCGTGAGGATGTGCCCGATTTGCATCTGCACTTTCATGGCCTGACCGATGCTGACCTAGATACCACTTTCCAGACCAGCCCCCTGTATATGGGCAAGCCCGAGGCAACTCTGCGTGAGATTGTCGAGACTCTGGAAGAGACCTACTGTGGCCATCTGGGGCCAGAGTTTATGCATATCACCAGCTTTGCTGAAAAGCAGTGGCTGGCCCAGCGCTGTGAGTCTGTGCGCTCCAAGCCTACCTATGGTGATGAGGCTCGTATTGATGTCCTGAATCGTCTGACGGCAGCTGAGGGTCTGGAAAAGCATCTCGACTCCAAGTATCCGGGGACCAAGCGTTTTGGTCTCGAGGGGGGTGAGAGCCTGATACCGCTGCTGGACTGCCTGGTGCGCCGCTCTGGCGAGTATGGCTGTAAAGAAATTGTTATGGCCATGGCCCACCGCGGCCGCCTTAATGTGCTGGTTAATATTCTTGGCAAAAACCCCGCTGAAATGTTTGAAGAATTTGAAGGCAAGCGTCTGGTCAATACCAGTGGCGATGTGAAATACCATCAGGGCTTTTCATCCAATGTGATGACCCCCGGTGGTGAGGTGCATATGGCCCTGGGCTTTAACCCATCGCACCTGGAGATTTCCTGCCCGGTAGTGATTGGCTCTGGCCGTGCCCGTCAGGATCGTCGCGACGATGCCAGCGGCGAGAAGGTGGTGCCTATTTTAATGCACGGTGATGCGGCTTTTGCCGGTCAGGGTGTAGTGATGGAGACCTTCCAGCTATCTCAGACTCGCGCCTATAAAACCGGCGGCACCATCCATATTGTGATCAATAACCAGGTGGGCTTTACCACCAGCCGTCAGGACGATGCGCGCTCTACCGAGTACTGTACAGATATCGCCAAGATGGTGCAGGCGCCTATTCTGCATGTTAATGGCGATAACCCGGATGCGGTGATGTTTGCGGCTATGTTAGCCATGGACTACCGCTATGAGTTTGGCAAAGATGTGGTGATTGACCTGGTCTGCTATCGCCGTCGCGGTCATAACGAGACCGATGAGCCATCGTCTACCCAGCCGTTGATGTACGACCTGATTCGCAAGCACAGCACTACCAGAACCCTGTATGCCCAGAAACTGGCTGCAGAAGGCGTGTTGGAGCAAGATAAGGCCAACGAAATGGCCAATGAATACAGAGCCAGCCTGGATAATGGTGATTTTGTAGTGCACAACCTGGTTCGTGAGCCGGATACCAGTCTGTTTGTTAACTGGAACCCGTATCTGGACCACGACTGGCGCACGCCAGCCCATACCGGAATCGATCTTAAAACCCTGCAGGATGTTGCCGCCAAGATTACCCAGATTCCGGATGGTATTCAGGTGCAGCGTCAGGTTGCCAAGATTTATGATGACCGCCGCAAAATGGCCGGTGGTGCCCTGCCTCTTAACTGGGGTATGGCTGAGCTGCTGGCCTATGGCACTCTGCTGCAGGAAGGTTTCCCGATTCGTTTGACCGGTCAGGATGTGCGTCGCGGCACTTTCTCTCACCGCCATGCAGTGGTATTTAACCAGAAAGATGGCGAAGCCTATCTGCCCATGACCAATCTCTACGAGGGTCAGCCGCGTTTTGATATCTATGACTCGGTGCTGTCTGAAGAGGCGGTGCTGGCATTTGAATACGGCTATGCCACCACAGCGCCCAAGGGTCTGATTATCTGGGAAGCCCAGTTTGGTGACTTTGCCAATGGCGCCCAGGTGGTGATTGACCAGTTTATTGCCAGTGGCGAGCACAAATGGGCCCGTATGTCTGGGCTTACCATGTTGCTGCCTCACGGCTTTGAAGGGCAGGGGCCAGAGCATTCCTCCGCTAGACTGGAGCGCTTTCTGCAACTCTGTGCAGAGCACAATATGCAGATCTGTAACCCGACTACACCAGCGCAGATATTCCATCTGCTGCGCCGCCAGGCTATACGCCCGATGCGCCGTCCGCTGGTGATTATGAGTCCCAAGTGGATTTTGCGTCACAAGCTGGCGACGTCGTCGCTGGAAGATCTGTCCCAGGGGCAGTTCGATGACGTGATTGATGATGATCTCGACCACGCCAAGGCGCGGCGCGTTGTTCTGTGCTCGGGCAAGGTCTATTACCATTTGCTGGAAGAGCGCATGGAGCGGGGCATAGATGATATAGCCCTGATTCGTCTGGAGCAGCTCTATCCGTTCCCCGATACTGAGCTCGAAGATATTCTGCGCCCCTACAGCAATATAGAAGATATTATCTGGTGTCAGGAAGAGCCCATGAATCAGGGTGCCTGGTATAGCAGCCAGCACCATATGCGCCATGTAATCCAGCGCTTAAAACCAGAATTACACCTTAGCTTTGTGGGTCGCGAAAGTTCAGCGGCACCCGCAAGCGGATATATGTCTGTTCATTTGGAAGAGCAGAAACAATTTATTGATCAAGCACTCACAATCGACTCTTAAGGCAGGAATAGATTAATGGCCATCGAAATTAAGGCACCGACCTTCCCCGAATCTGTACAAGAAGGCACTTTAGCCACTTGGCACAAGAATGTTGGTGACAGCGTGACACGGGACGAGCTAATCGTTGATATTGAAACCGATAAGGTAGTTCTGGAAGTGGTTGCGCCCGCATCCGGCATACTTTCTGAAGTGCTTAAAGCCCAGGACGATACTGTGCTGAGCAATGAAGTGATTGCGCGCATTGAAGAGGGCGAGGCTACAGCCCCAGCAGCGCCGGCAGCGAAAAAAGAAGAGGCTGATATTCAGGTGGCCGAATCGCTGGTTAACCCGGCCGCTAAAAAGCTTGCTGATGAGCGAGGAATTGATCTCTCGCAAATCTCTGGCACTGGCAAAGGTGGCAGAATAACCAAAGAAGATGTGGTTAATTTCACTCCGCCAGCGGCACCAGCCCCTGCGGCGGCGCCAGCACCAGCGGCCCAGAGCACTGAAGAGCCCATGCCTGCGGGCGAGCGCGTTGAGCGCCGTGTGGCCATGACCAGAATGCGTTCGCGCATTGCCGAACGCCTGCTGGATGTAACTCAGACCACTGCCTCGCTGACCACCTTTAACGAAGTGGATATGTCGGCCCTGATGGGACTGCGCAAACAGTACCAGGACGAATTTACCAAGACCCACAGCGGCACCAGACTCGGCTTTATGGGTTTCTTTGTAAAAGCTGCGGTAGAGGCCCTGAAGCGCTTCCCGCTGGTGAATGCCTCTATTGATGGCACTGATATTGTCTACCATGGCTTCCAGGATATTGGTGTGGCTGTATCCACCGATCGCGGCCTTGTGGTTCCTGTGTTGCGCAATGCCGAGAATATGAGCATTGCCACTGTAGAGAACAGCATTGGTGACTATGCGGGCAAGGCGCGCGACGGCAAGCTAAGCATTGAAGAGATGACTGGCGGTACCTTTACTATTACCAATGGCGGCGTGTATGGCTCATTGCTATCAACCCCCATTATTAACCCGCCACAGACAGCGATTCTGGGAATGCACACTATTCAGCAGCGCCCGGTAGCGGTTAATGGTCAGGTGGAGATACGTCCGATGATGTATCTGGCACTGTCCTATGATCACCGTCTGATTGACGGCAAGGAAGCGGTACAATTCTTGGTGACGATTAAGCAGTTAATCGAGGACCCTGCTAAGATTTTACTTGAAATTTAACTTGCAAGTTATTGATATATAGGTATTTAAATGTCAGATAAATATGATGTTGTGGTAATTGGCAGTGGCCCGGCTGGCTATGTAGCCGCCATTCGCGCTGCTCAGTTGGGGCTTAAAACTGCCTGTATTGAGAAGTCGCAGAACGATGAAGGCAAGGGCGTTAATGGCGGTACCTGCCTAAATGTGGGCTGTATCCCCTCCAAAGCACTGCTGGATAGCTCTTACAAGTACCATGAAGCCAAGGAAGACCTGGGTATTCACGGTATCACCACCAAAGGCGTGGCTATGGATATTCCTGCCATGCTGGCGCGCAAAAACAAGATTATTAATCAGCTGACGGGCGGTATTGCCGGGCTATTCAAAGCCAATGGCGTGACCGCGCTGTATGGCACAGGCAAGCTGCTGGCGGGCAAGAAGGTTGAGCTGACCGCCAATGATGGCGCTGTGACTGTGATTGAGGCGGGCAATGTGATTCTGGCTTCTGGTTCACTGCCTATAGATATTCCTGTGGCCAACGTTGATGGCGACCTGATTGTTGATTCCACCGGTGCCCTGGAGATTGGCGAAGTGCCCAAGCGTTTGGGCGTAATTGGCGCTGGCGTTATTGGCCTGGAGCTGGGTTCTGTTTGGAACCGTCTGGGGTCGGATGTGGTTCTATTGGAAGCGATGGAAGATTTTCTGGCGATTATGGACAAAGCCATTGCCAAAGAATCGAAAAAGATCTTTACCAAGCAGGGCCTGGATATCCGTCTGGGCGCCCGAGTGACTGGTACCGAGATTAAAAAGGGTGCTGTTGAAGTGACCTTTAAGACTGCCGATGGCTCTGAGCACAAAGAGACCTTTGATAAGCTGATTGTCTGCGTAGGCCGCCGTGCCTTTACCGACGGTCTGCTGGCCGAAGACAGCGGCGTGCAGCTGGATGAGCGCGGTACAGTATTTGTTAATGACCAATGTGCCACCAATGTGTCTGGTGTTTATGCCATTGGCGATCTGGTGCGCGGTCCGATGCTGGCCCACAAGGGTTCCGAAGAGGGCGTAATGGTGGCCGAGATTATTGCCGGCCACAAGGCACAGATGAACTACGATATTGTGCCCAATGTGATCTATACCCACCCAGAGGTTGCCTCTGTGGGTCAGACCGAAGAACAGATTAAGGCGGCAGGAGAGCCCTACAATGTTGGTGTATTCCCATTCGCTGCCAGTGGTCGCGCTATGGCCGCTAACGATACCGATGGAATGGTAAAAATTATTGCCCATGCTGATACAGACCGCATTCTGGGTTGCCATATTGTTGGCCCCAGCGCTGCAGATTTGGTGCAGCAGGTGGCCATTGCAATGGAGTTTGGCTCCAGCGCAGAAGACTTAGGTATGACCGTATTTGGTCACCCGACTCTGTCGGAAACTGTGCATGAGGCTGCGCTGGCTGTGAATGGCTCTGCTATTCATATCGCCAACCGCAAGCGTCGTTAAGCCCGGTTAACAATACCTTTTGACCCCCGGGCGCGAGCCTGGGGAAACATCCATCCGCAACATTTAACGGGAAGACAAGTATGAACCTGCACGAATATCAGGGTAAGCAGCTATTTGCTGAGTACGGACTGCCAGTGTCTAAGGGCATTGCTGCAGAAACCGCACAGGATGCCGCAGCTGCTGCCGATACTATCGGCGGCGACAAATGGGTTGTTAAAGCTCAGGTCCACGCTGGAGGCCGCGGTAAAGCTGGCGGTGTAAAGCTGGTGAGCTCCAAAGCCGAAATTGAAGAGTTCGCCAATAACTGGCTGGGCAAGAATCTGGTCACCTACCAGACAGATGCCAATGGCCAGCCGGTCAGTCGTATTCTGGTTGAGACCTGCACCGATATAGATCAAGAGCTGTATCTGGGTGCTGTGGTCGACCGTGCAACTCGCCGTATTATCTTTATGGCCTCCACCGAGGGCGGTGTTGAGATCGAGAAGGTTGCAGAAGAGACTCCCGAAAAAATTCTCAAGGCGATTATCGACCCTCTGACTGGCGCGCAGCCTTATCAGGGCCGTGATCTGGCCTTTAAGCTGGGNNCTTAAAGGGGTTCAGATTAAGCAGTTTGTGCAGATATTTATGGGTCTGGCCAAGATGTTTAAAGAGAAAGATCTTGAGCTGCTGGAAATTAACCCACTGGTTATCACCGACGAGGGCAACCTTCACTGCCTGGATGCCAAAGTTATTATCGATGGCAATGCCATGTACCGTCAGCCTGCGATCAAAGAGATGCATGATCCCTCACAGGAAGATGCCCGCGAAGCCCATGCCGCTTCCTTTGAGCTGAACTACGTGGCCCTGGATGGCAATATTGGTTGTATGGTCAATGGCGCTGGTCTGGCTATGGGTACCATGGATATTGTTCACCTGCACGGCGGTTCACCTGCCAACTTCCTCGATGTTGGGGGCGGCGCAACCAAAGAGCGCGTGGTAGAAGCCTT
>DDCQ01000072.1:0-10071 GCA_002334915.1 Porticoccaceae bacterium UBA2002 | reverse complement strand
AAGCTGGCCGAATCCGGTCTGGCCATTATTGCAGCAACCAGCCTGACGGATGCCGCACAACAAGCTGTTAAAGCCGCAGGAGGTAACTAATATGTCTATCCTAATCAATAGCGACACTAAGGTTATCTGTCAGGGCTTTACCGGTGGTCAGGGTACCTTCCACTCAGAGCAAGCGCTCGAGTATGGTACAAAAATGGTTGGTGGTGTTACTCCAGGTAAGGGCGGTACAGAGCATCTGGGTCTGCCAGTTTTTAATACTGTTGCAGAAGCCGTAGCAGCCACAGGCGCTGAAGCCTCGGTGATCTATGTGCCTGCACCATTCTGTAAAGATTCTATTCTGGAAGCGGCCAATGCCGGCCTCAAGCTGGTTGTGTGCATTACTGAGGGTATTCCCACTCAGGATATGCTCGACTGCAAAGTAGTTTGCGACACTTTGGGCGTGCGCCTGATTGGACCCAACTGCCCAGGCGTTATCACTCCAGGCGAGTGCAAGATCGGCATTATGCCCGGTCATATTCATCTGCCCGGCAAAGTAGGCATTGTCTCGCGTTCAGGTACTCTGACCTATGAAGCGGTTAAGCAGACTACGGATTATGGTTTTGGCCAGTCTACCTGCGTAGGTATTGGTGGCGATCCCATCCCGGGTTCAAGCTTTATCGATATTCTCGAATTGTTTGAAAAAGACCCAGCCACTGAAGCTATCGTAATGATCGGCGAGATTGGCGGTACTGCTGAAGAAGAAGCGGCGGCTTATATCAAAGCCAATGTCACCAAGCCTGTTGTGTCTTATATTGCTGGTGTAACTGCACCTGCTGGCAAGCGCATGGGTCATGCTGGCGCGATTGTTTCCGGTGGTAAGGGTACAGCAGACGAGAAATTTGCAGCTCTGGAAGACGCTGGTGTTAAGACTGTTCGCAGTCTGGCTGATATTGGTAATGGCCTAAAGGAAATTACCGGTTGGTAAGGTCTTTTCGGTATTGAAAAAGCGGCTTTCGGGCCGCTTTTTTTATGTCCGAGGTTTTGTGTTTGTAGATACTGCGGGAGCAAAGCCTTAGCAGGTAATCTTGAGACTCGCTGTAAATACCTCCCTGTAAGCTCTGGAGCAGCATCCCTGCGGCTCAAGGTCTCAAGATTACCTGCTAAGACTTTGCTAAGCACTTTCTATTGAGGCTCGCAGCACCTTATATCGCTCAACAATGGGTTGGAATTGCACCGGGTCATTTTTGGCTTTTTGTTGATAATGGCCGACGGTTCTGTGCCAGTAGTCCTGATGCACCGGGTCTGCCCAGTTCCACATTGGGCTGCCTGTTTCTATCAATGGTTGATCTGCGCTTTTGGAGACATAAATGGCTTCATAGAAGCGATTTTTATCACAGATAATGCGCTCATCTTTGAGTTTATAGCCCTGATTTATCAACGCCTCTCGCACAGAGTAGTTGCCATGCACGGAGCAGATTAGCAGATCAAATGGGCGGTCAGGGGCTGAGGCGCAGAGGCTGTCTATAAATTCTATGGTCTGGTGTGGCCCGACCCCGGCGATTATAAATAGTTGGGAGTCAGCATCAGGCACGGCGATGTTTTTTACATCGTCGCAGCGAACTTGCCAGCTGTATTGGTCCAGGGGGAAGTCCCGAGCTAGCCTATCGGCCAGGCTGGCCATCATATTTTCAAGCACATCGACAAAGATTACTTGGTCGGCACATCGATCTTTAAGCAGGGACATCCCTAGCAGGCCATGATCGCAGCAGCAGTCCCAGACGGTGCTGTAGGGGGCCTGGATCATATTGACTAATTGGCTTAGCCTGCTGTGGGGTCTTAGGCGTCTTTTCGGTTTATCCATTGGTTGCGGCAGTAAAATGTAATGCGCCATCAGACTCTATAGGTTTGCCAAACAGCGCCCGCTCCTTGCGGAAGTTCTGGCTATTGACCCAGGGCGCCTGATCACCCTGTCTGGGCTGCAGGTGCATGCTGCGCTGCATATAGCCCGCGGGGAAGTCGGCAATCCAGTCTTTGGTGGGCATATCTTTTAAGGCGTCTGGTACCACTGGCACCATCTTGGTGGTCTGGGTGCTGCTCATATGGTTTAGCGCTCGGCACACCCATTCGGCGGTGAGGTCGGCGCGCAATGTCCATGAGGCATTAATATAGCCAAACACCGAGACCATATTGGGGACATTGGAGACCATTAGGCCTTTGTAGGTGGTCTGGTTTGAGAAGTCGACGGCCTCGCCATCTACGGTGAATGTGGCGCCACCCATCACTAGCAAGCGTAATCCGGTGGCACTGACCACAATATCTGCTTCCAGGTGCTCGCCATTTTCCAGTTCAATACCATTCTTGGTAAAGCGTTTTATATGCTCGGTGACTACATTGGCGCTGCCACTATTAATGGCCTCATACAGGTCGCTATCTGGTACCAGGCAGAGGCGCTGATCCCAGGGGAAGTACTTGGGGGTAAAGTGCTTATCGACGTTATAGTCTTTGCCCAGTTGCCTGCGTACCTCGCTAATAAAGAAGCGTTTGGCTGCGTTGGGATAGGACTGAGCCAGCTTGAAGATAACTTCCTGAAATAAGGTGTTTCTGGCTCTGGTGATGCCATAGGCCCAGGTTGCGGGCAGTATTTTGCGCAGGCCATTGGCAAACCAGTCTTCGGAGGGTCTGGTTAGCACATAGGTGGGTGAGCGCTGCAGCATAGTCACCTGTTTGGCTTTGTCTGTCATTGCCGGGACCATGGTCATGGCTGTGGCGCCAGAGCCAATAATCACCACTCGTTTGTCTTTATAGTCGAGATCCCTGGGCCAAAACTGTGGATGAACCAATGTGCCTTTAAAGGATTCCACCTCCGGAAACTGTGGATCATGGGGCTGTTCATAGTTGTAGTAGCCGGAACACATATACAGAAAATTACAGGTCATCTGCACTGGGGCATCGCTGTTATCTTGGCTGATATCCAATGTCCACAATGACTGTTTGGAACACCAGCTGGCACTGATTAAGCGGTGGCCAAAACGGATATGCTGTTGGATATTATTTTCTGTGGCGGTTTCGCGTACATACTTCAAAATAGCGGGGCCGTCGGCAATGGCTTTTCTGCTTTCCCAGGGCTTAAAGCTGTAGCCCAATGTGTGCATATCACTGTCGCTGCGAATACCTGGGTAGCGGAAAAGGTCCCAGGTGCCACCTATGGCCTGACGGGATTCCAACAGCAGATAGCTGCGGTCGGGGCACTTATCATTGAGGTGGTATGCGGCACCAATACCGGTTAGGCCGGCGCCTACAATTATCACATCTCTATGTTCTGTACTCATTATTAAGCCGTCTGTTCTGTTGCTGTTGTGTCTTCTGTGGGCATGCCCTTAATTGGTTTTTTATTGCGCAACAGTGTCAGGGGTATGGTAAATAATGGAAATAGTTTTTCGTAGTGCATGGGAGTCAGTCGCTGGGCGATATCCATTAGTTTGGCATCGGTGCCGACCATAATACGGCTGCGGTTTTTGCGCACGCCATTGAGAATAATCTGCGAGGCTCGGCTGGGATGCATGCCATTGTTGAGGAAGAAAGCGGCCAGTTCCTCTTTGCTGTTCCCCAGCCCCATCACTTTGCCTACCAGGCGTTGCAATGAGCCCGCGGACTCTTCACTCTGGTTCATGCGCGAGTTGGTCACAATATTGGTGCCTATATGTCCGGGATGTACGCAGTGTACCTGCACTGAGCTGCTCTTAAGCTCTTTTGCCAGGCTTTCGGTAAAGCCGCGCACGGCAAATTTAGCGGTGTGGTACACCGACTGTCGCTCCAGGGCAATCATGCCAAAGATAGAGGAGGTATTGATTAGGGCTGCTTCAGGGCGCTGTTTAAGATGGGGCAAAAATGCACGGCTGGAATTGATAACCCCCTGCAGGTTGATATTAAACACCCAGTCCCAGTCGTCTTCGGACATATTTTCAAAGGTGGAATCAACGGTGACGCCGGCATTGTTAAACACCATATCAACCGCACCATGTTCAGCTATAACCTGCTCGGGCAGTGCTTCAATGGCAGCTTTGTCTGCTACATCCAGGATATGGCTGGTTACCTTGACCTGATAATCTTTGAGCAGGGCCACAGTTTCTGCGAGGCTGGTTTTATTGATTTCGCAGGCGGCTATATTGGCGCCTGCTCTGGCCAACAATATGGCCAGATAGCGGCCCATACCTGAGCCAGCGCCGGTGATCACTGCAACTTTGTTAGAAAAGCTTTTCATAGGAATTCCCCTTTATATGGCGCTCTTTTACCTGGAGTCGATAGTTTTGCTGTAGGCGGCGCTTGGTTGTTCCATATCCTACTACAGTAGGCAGGGTGGCTGTAAACTGTGGGGAGTATTTATTGACCGGGGGGTCAGGGTCTTTGGAGTAGTCGGAGGTGGCTTGAGTTGCTGGCCATCAGAATCTCGTGCCGCTAACCAGCGTTATTAGTCCGAGCCAATAACTCGGAACAATCCGTTAACTCCTGGGCAATCACATGGACCACAGCGCCATCGGTTTCTACCACACCTTTAACCATTAGCAGCTGGGCCTTTAGCAGGGCCTGGCGGCAGTTTTTCTGTACGCTCTGCCAGACCACTACATTGCTGTTGCCGGTCTCATCTTCGAGGGTTAAAAACACTACGCCGGAAGCGGTGCCCGGGCGCTGCTTGCCGGTCACTAATCCGGCGATACGCACAAAGCGACGGTGGCCCAGTTCGGCTAAATCACTATGGCGTTTGCACTGCCGGAAAACCGGAAACTGCTCGCGAAGGAGTTCCATAGGGTGACGCCCTAGAGACAGGCCGGTATGGCTGTAGTCGGCATACAGCTCTTCGGTTTCACTGGGGGACTGCAGGGGCGCCTGGCTGCGATCCATGGGTAATAGCTGTTCTCTGGGATCTGTGGCCAGCGCCTGCCAGTGGGCCTGGCGACGGTTGCTGCTGATGGATGCAAGGGCACCGGCGCTGCTAAGCAGGCTTAGATCTGCCTGAGATAAGCTGGCTTTGCTGGCGAGTTGGGGAATACTTATAAACTGCCGGTCGCTATGGATAATTCTCTGGGCAGCTCTGTGGGAAAAACCTTTGATCAAACGAAAACCCAGACGTAGGCTGGGGTTATTGCTGTCGCCCTCGAGACTGTGATCCCACTGGCTGTGAATCACATCTATGGGTCTGACTTCTATGCCGTGGCGCTGCACATCCTGCACCAGCTGGGAGGGGCTGTAAAAACCCATGGGCTGGCTGTTCATAATGGCGCAGCAGAAGGCGGCGGGGTAATGGCATTTTAGCCAGGCGGAGACATAGGCCAGCAGGGCAAAGCTGGCGGAATGGGATTCGGGGAAGCCATAGACCCCAAAGCCCTGAATCTGGCGGAATAGCCGCTCGGCAAAGTCTAATGTGTAACCCCGGGCCAACATGCCATCGGTTAATTTTTGCTGAAAGCCCAGCAGTTGATTATTGCGCTCGCCGCCTTTGCCCCAGCTGGCCATTGCCCGGCGCAGCTGGTCGGCTTCGCCGCCACTAAAGCCTGCGGCAACCATGGCCAGCCGGATAACCTGCTCTTGAAATACCGGAATGCCCAAGGTGCGCTCGAGTACATTTTTAATATCTGGATGGGGGTAGGTGACCTGTTCCAAACCCTGGCGACGTTTGAGATAGGGGTGCACCATGCCGCCCTGAATAGGCCCGGGGCGCACTATGGCGATTTCAATCACCAGATCATAAAAGTTGCGTGGCCTTAGTCTCGGCAACATAGCCATCTGGGCCCGGGATTCAATCTGAAATACGCCGACAGAATCGGCTTTGCACAGCATATCGTAGGTGGCGCTGTCATCTTTGGGAATAGACTGCATGCTGAGTTCTGTGCCCTGATGATTGCGAATTAGATCGAAGCAGCGATGAATGGCGGTAAGCATTCCCAGAGCCAGAATATCGATTTTAAGCAGGCCCAGGGCTTCGATATCTTCTTTGTCCCATTGAATCACGGTGCGCTCGGGCATGCTGGCGTTTTCCACTGGCACCAAGGTACTGATGGGACTCTTGGTGATAATAAAGCCGCCCACATGCTGAGACAGGTGACGGGGGAAGCCGAGGATCTCTTGCAACAGATTATAAAAATGCTCGGCCATATGACCCCGGGCACCGGCCTTTTCAAACTGCGCTTGCAGGTCACCGCTGCGATCCCACCAGGATAATGACTGGCTGAGTTGTTCGATAAACAATGGGTCCAGGCCCAGTGCTTTGCCCACATCGCGCACTGCGCTGCGGGGCCTGTAGGTGATAACTGTGGCGGCCAGTGCGGCATGTTCGCGGCTGTAGCGCTGGTAGATATATTGAATCACTTCTTCCCGGCGCTCGTGCTCAAAGTCCACATCTATATCTGGGGGTTCGTTGCGTTCGGTGGAGATAAAGCGTTCAAATAATAATGACACCTGATCTGGGGAAACTTCGGTAATAAACAGGCAGTAGCAGACCACTGAGTTGGCTGCAGAGCCGCGACCCTGACAGAGAATCTTGCGGCTGCGGGCAAAGGCCACCAGATCCTGGACGGTTAAAAAATAACATTCATAGTGCAGCTGCTCTATGATGCTAAGCTCATATTCAATCTGTTGACCCACGTTTGCAGACAGACCATTGGGCCAGCGTTTTTGTGCGCCTTGTTCGGTCAGTAGTCGCAGCTGTTCCGCTGGGGTTAAATGGCCTGGCACTACGTTGTCAGGATATTCGTAGCGCAGCTCTTCAAGACTAAACTGGCAGCGTTTGGCAATAACTAATGTCTCTGCCAGCAGGGCGGCGGGATAGAGTTTTTCAAGATGGGGCAGGCTGCGCAGACGGCGCTCGGCATTGGCGAAGCGTCGCTCGCCAAGCTCCATCACTGAGCAGCTATGGCGAATGGCGGTCAATGTATCCTGCAGAGCGCGGCGCTCTTTGCTGTGCATATGCACATCGCCGCAGGCGACCATAGGTAGTTGCCACAGGGCGGCCAGATTGCGGTAATAGTAATACTGGTAAGTCTCGTTGCCGTCGAGCAGATGTTCAACACCAATCCACAGTCTATCTTTAAACCAGTAACTAAGGTGCTCGCCTACTTCATGGTCGGGCTCAAGGTCACCGCTGGGCAACCAGATCAATAAGGTGTTGGGTAGCCTGTCGCTAAGGTCTGACCATTCCAGGCGGTACTCGCCCTTGCTGCTGCGTCTGCGGGCTAGAGTAATTAATGCCGATAGCTCGCCATAGGATTGGCGATTGCTGACCAGTGCAATAAGACGCTGGCCTTCAAGCTGGAACTCAGCGCCAATAATTAATGGCAGGCCAGAGTTCTGGGCGGCCACATGGGCTTTAACCACTCCGGCCAATGAGCATTCGTCGGTAATAGCCAGCGCTGTGTAGCCCAGTGTACTGGCAGTCTCAACTAATTCTCGAGGGTGGGAAGCCCCGCGCAGAAACGTAAAGTTGCTGACGCAATGAAGTTCGGCATAGGCCATAAGTGATGCAACTGCTATTAGAAATAAATACTGTATATATAAACAGTATAACTGCAGTTGAGTATTATTTCTAGCTCTCTAAGGACTTGCTGCTTATGCCGGGCTATTGGTTATCCAGACTGTCTGGTAAGGCTGCATCTCGATTTCCCTCTGGTTGCAATTAGAGGTCTGGGCGGAGCAGGGCTGATCAGCTATTAAATCGTGCCATTGCTCGTTGTCGATTAAATTAATATCCGACAGAGATAATATTTGCACCTGTGCACTGATATTGCTGATGCAAAATATACTCTGCTGCCGGTCCAGACTCTGGCGCCAGAAACCAAATAGCTGGTTACCCAGATGCAGAGTGAACTGAGTTGCATTGGGATGAAATGCAGACTGTCGACGACGTATTTTAAGAAGCTGTTTTAGCTGATTATAGACCTGGTGATGAGTGCTACTTTGATCCTCAAGGGCTTCTTGCAAATCATGGTAGTCCCATTGGTGACGATTAATAGCGCGGTTATGACCGCTGTTTTCGACCCGCTGATAATCATTGCGAGTACCCAGCAAGCTGTGAATATAAATTCCGGGAATACCCTCCAGAGCCAGCATAATAGCGTGGGCACAAACAAAGCGCTGTATCCCAAGATTGTCTGCACCTGCAACTGTGCCCTGCAGGGCATCGAACAGTGAAATATTAATTTCATAGGGCTTGCTGTCGCCATTGTCCAGCGCGCGCCAGGAGATATGGCCGCCAAAGTCCTGCATGGTTTCGACCAGTGTATTAATTTCGGTGTCGCTCAGCAGTCCTTCAGCCGGCCTCAGACCAATACCATCATGGGAGGCAATAAAGTTAAAGTAGGCGGTGCCATTGCGTGCCGGCGGCATGCTCATCATCCACTGCTTAAGATAGACGCAGCTACCGGTCACCAGGCTGTTGACAAGGAGTGGTGGCAGCGAGAAGTTGTAGACGCAGTGCGCCTCATTAGCGTTGCCAAAGTACGCCAGATTTTCGCGATTGGGAATATTGGTTTCGGTAATAATGATGGCGTCGTGCTGGGCCTGCTCTATCAGTGTGCGAAACAGGCGCACCATCTCATGGGTCTGCTCCAGGTTTATACAGCTAGTGCCAATTTCTTTCCATAAAAAAGCGATCGCATCGAGGCGAAAAATACGCACACCATTATCCAGATACTGTTTAATAATACTGACAAACTGCTTAAGCACCTCTGGGTTGCGAAAATTTAAATCCACCTGATCATGGCTAAAGGTGCACCAGACATGCTGTGTGCCTTCGCTGGTTTCTACTTCGCGCAGAAGCTTATTGGTGCGCGGCCGCACCACTGCGCTCAGGTCATCTGCTGGATTGGCGGTATAGAAAAATCCGCGGCCGGGATCTCGACCCTTAATAAAGTTTTCAAACCAGGGGCTGCGCGCCGAGCAGTGATTAACCACCAGGTCTGCCATTAGAGAATAATTGTTGGCGATGGTATTGATATCCTCCCAGTCGCCTAGGGATTCATTGACGCTGGAATAATCTAAAACTGAAAAACCATCATCGGAGGTAAAGGGGTAAAAGGGCAGTATATGTACGCCGCTAATAGAGCTGCGCAAATATTTGTCGAGAAACCGGTTTAGGGTTTGTAGCGGTTTTTCATCTTTGCGCAAAACAGAATCGCCATAGGCAATGACCAGGCTGTGGGTTTGATCCCAATGGTTAATGCGCCGATTTTCGATAACTTCTTTGTCGGTAAGACCCATTAGCCTGATTAGTTCAATGCTGAGGATTTTGATATCACTGTCTGCTATATCAGTATAAATCGCGTTGAGATGGTTTTCGATTGTCGCCTGTAGAAGATTTTCACTCATAAAAGAAATTCTTTATTGTCTGCTTCAACGGCCTCAACCAGCTGTTCAAAAATATCCGGGACTGCGCTGACCACGCGATTCCAGCTTGGAATAAAAGGCCGTTCCATGGGCACATTAAAAAACACTTCGCCGGCCTTGATAATATTTTCGGCAAACATTTCTACCGCCTTTTCCTCTTCGTGAATATCCAGAGTCAGTCCATTCATAATGGCGTCGTTATGACAGTTCTCTACGGTATCCAGTGCCAGGCGATAATAGGTTGCCTTTAGTGAGCGAAAGGCTTCGGTGCTAAATACTTCACCCTGGGTGGCCAGTTTGCGAAACAGTGCCTTGGCTATATCGATGGACATTTTGGATAGGCCATCGCAGTCATTATCAAGACTGAGCTTTTGATGTTTATGATCATAGTTATCAGCAATATCCACCTGGCAGAGTCGGTTGCTGGCATAGTTGCGATACATCTCTGATAGCACGCCAATCTCCAGACCCCAGTCACTGGGAATACGAATATCGTTAAGTACATCGCGGCGAAATGAAAATTCGCCGGCCAGTGGATAGCGATAGCTGTCCATGTAGTTGAGATAGTCGGTGTGGCCCAGGGTCTTCTTAAGAGCTCGCAGCAGCGGCGAGACCAGCAGCCGTGAGACCCGACCATTAATTTTGCCATTAGCCACGCGGGCATAATAGCCTTTGCAGAATTCATAGTTAAATCTGGGATTGGCGACGGGGTAGATC
>DDCQ01000088.1 GCA_002334915.1 Porticoccaceae bacterium UBA2002 | reverse complement strand
GAGGAGCTTGTACCCCAACTGGAGGCCGATAAATACTACCGCTACCTGACTTATCTAACTGTGCCGCTGCACTTTGTGGCGCTGTTTATCTTTGCCTATGTGGTGGGCACCAATGATCTGAGCTGGTGGTCCATTTTAGTCACCGCCATTATTGCCGGCGGTTACAGCGGCCTGGGTATTAACACTGCCCATGAGTTGGGCCACAAGCAAACCGGTATTGAGAAACTGCTGGCAAAAATCACTCTAGCGGTACCCGCCTATGGACACTTTTGCGTGGAACACAACCGCGGACATCATGTGCTGGTGGCCACTCCTGATGACCCTGCCAGCTCACGTCTGGGCGAGTCTATCTATGCCTTTACTCTGCGTGAGATTCCCGGCACTTTTAAGCGCGGCTGGGAACTTGAAAAATCACGTCTGCAAAAACAGGGCAAGAGCAGCTGGTCGATCGACAATGATATTCTGCAGTCCTACGCCATGAGCGCAGTTCTGCAAGGTGCACTTATCTATGCCTTTGGCTGGATCATGGTGCCATTTTTAGCGGTGCATAATTTCTGGGCCTGGTACCAGCTGACATCGGCTAACTATATAGAGCACTACGGCCTGCTGCGCGAGAAAAAAGACAATGGCCGCTATGAGCGCTGTCAGCCCTATCATTCATGGAATGCCAATTTCATTATGACCAATCTGGCGCTGTTCCATTTGCAGCGCCATTCAGACCACCATGCCAATCCTACTCGTCGCTATCAGAGCCTGCGTAACTTCGAGGATATTCCTGAGCTGCCCAATGGTTACTATGGTATGTATTTGCTGGCCTACATTCCCTGGCTCTGGTATCGCGTAATGGATCATCGCGTGCTTGCCCTGCCCCACATTAAGGGTGATTTATCCAAGGTTAATATCTGCCCGCGAAAAAGAGAGCAGATTTTCGCCAGATACGGCACTGAGTAAAATTGCTAGCATTGTCTCTCAATATTGTCAACTGGCAGTTATTTCCTGGTCGCTGAATCTACTTTTGGGTGGTCGGCAACATTCTTAAGCACTCCTTTTGATGATCTTTGCACCCTATTCGTCCAAATTTATACCTAGGTTCAAAGAAATGCCTCAGATAGGCTATTAATCTATAAATAGAGGTTGATCTTGACGGTATTGGTACATAGAGTGGGTCAGTCTGGACGATAGCGCCTAGTGTTGGCGCGTAACCCAGGCGTTAGTACGATAAAAATTCCGAACTAAAGCGGAAAAACTACACAATCGAGGGGATCCCATGGATATCATTAATTCAAAAACTCTGCGCCTGTCTGCTGCTATTGCCAGCTTGATGACGGCGGGAATAACTCAGGCAGCAATTGAAGAAATTGTTGTCACCGCGAACAAGCGAGAGCAATCGCTGCAAGATGTGCCGATTAGTGTCTCTGTGACCAGCGGCGAGACCATTCAGCAATCTAGTATTGTAGATCTAATTGACTTGCAGTCTGCAGTGCCATCACTGCGTGTCAATCAGCTGCAAAGCTCTGCGCAAACCAATTTTATTATCCGTGGCTATGGCAACGGCGCCAACAACCCGGGTATTGAGCCTGCGGTAAGTGTTTATATCGACGGCGTTCCACGCACTCGTTCAGCATCATCGCTGGCTGACCTGCCAACTGTAGAGCGAGTCGAAGTGTTAAGTGGCCCCCAGTCGACACTTTTTGGTAAAAATGCCTCCGCCGGTGTAATCAGTGTCTCCACTATGATGCCAGAAGACGAGTTTGGCGGCATGATTGAAGCCACTGCCGGCAATTATGGATCACAGATTGTTAAAGGGACTATCACTGGTCCTCTCAGCGATACTATCTCTTTTCGCCTGTCGGCCAGCGACAACTCAGCTGACGGCTATGCCACCAATATCACCACAGGCGAAAATGTTAACTCTCGCGATCGCAGCGCCATTCGTGGCCAGCTTTTGATCGAGCCTTCAGAAGATCTGAGTATTCGCATTATTGCTGACTACAACGAGATTGATGAGATTTGCTGTGCTGCCAGTTCACTGGTCTACGGTGCAGCAGCTGGGGTTGCTTCAGCACTAGCTGCAGCTCGGGGCTTCGCTACCGCGCCGGTAGACCCATGGGCAAGAAATCTCACCATGAACGAGAGCCCAAGCAATAAGCTTGAAGGCAAGGGCCTGTCTGTTCAATTTGACTATGATCTGGGCTATGCAACATTAACCTCTATCAGTTCAGTGCGAGAGCAATCTCTGAAGTCTACTTTTGATGCCGACTTTACGGCTGCGCTTTTGGTCGACGAAAACCGTGTCGATTACGACTTCGAAACCTTTACCCAAGAACTGCGCCTGACTTCAAATGGCGAGGGTGACCTGCAGTGGATGGTTGGCGCTTTCCACTCTGATGAAGATGTTGCAACATTCCGCAACGTGACATTCGGCGAAGATCTGCGCCCCTATGCCGACTTCCTGGTACAGGCTGGTTTTGCTGCTGCTGGCATGGCAGGTAATTTGGATACAGTGGCCACTTCCATGGTTCTTGGCCAGACTATTCAGGCTGAGATTGCGGCTACTGGCAATGTTGCGCTGGCGGCCCTGCTGTCACCAACAGCTGATCCCGCTGCTGTAGGCGCCTATCTGCTGGGTGGCAATATCACTGGTGCCAGCCTGATGCCAAGCATCAGCGGCCTGTCTAATTCGTTCTATGCGCCCGGTACTGGCGCTGTGGCTGAGAAGTTCAATATGAATGGTGTAGCCACATCGGTGTTTGGTCAGTTTGACTACTATCTCACCGAGAAGCTCACCGCCACCCTGGGCCTGAACTACACTGAAGACGAGAAAACCGTTGTGTCTGACGTTACGATTGTAGACACATTTGCCGCACTGCCTCTGGCTGGTGGTCCGTTCAACTCGCTGGTGGGCCTGCAGTTCTTCCCTGCGTATCCCAACTATCCCAATACCGACGAATCAGGTATTTTCAAATCTGACGATCTGACCCATACCCTGCGTGTGGCTTATGAAATCAATGAGACTATGACTATTTATGCTGGCCACTCAACTGGCTTTAAAGCAGCCTCGGTCAATATGTCTGTGGATGGACGCACGCCTGGAAAGCGTGCCGCTTATCCTGAAGAAGCCACCAATATAGAAATTGGCTTAAAAGCTGTTTTCGACAACGGTTATTTCAATATCGCCTACTTTGAGCAGTCTATTGAAGGCTTCCAGTCCAATGTATTCTCCGGAACAGGCTTTAATCTGGAAAATGCGGGTAAAGAAACCCACAAAGGTGTTGAGTTCGATGGCATGTTTGCGCTGTCAGAGAGCCTGGTCTTAGGGCTTTCGGGTATCGCTATTGATCCTGTCTATGACTCTTTTGTTAACGGTACCTGCGACACTACGGGTCTGGCCGAAGCCAGATACCAATGTGAGCCAGGCAAGAGCACTGTCGACCTGAGCGGTCTTCAGCCTGCCGGTGTCCATGAACTCAGCATCAATGCCAATGCAGTTTACTCCTTTGCTCTGTCTGGTGATGTACAAGGTTTCTTCCGTGTTGAGTACGTGCATGAAAAAGATATCAATATTGCCGACCTGATTCCATTTAGCCTAGCCAATCGCGGCACAGACAACCTCAATGCAAGTCTTGGCTTTAGCAGCGAGAATGGCGGCTGGGATGCTATGCTCTGGGGTCGTAATCTAACTGACCATGAAAGCCTGATCTCTGCGTTCCCAACTACGGCTTCTCCAGGCAGCTTCAGTGGTTACCCAAATGCACCACGCACCTATGGTTTGACTCTGCGCAAGCACTTCTAGGCAGCGCAACCAGAAGCCACACTAGAAAGGGGTGACTGAGTCACCCCTTTTTTTATTTCCTGGTTAAATC
>DDCQ01000042.1:6029-6320 GCA_002334915.1 Porticoccaceae bacterium UBA2002 | reverse complement strand
GGGAAAAAATTCCTCAGCTGCATTGCTGCGCAGACAAAGGGTAAATATTGCTATCTTTGCCATAGCCATTGAACGAGAATAACCTCAGACTCCAATAGAACTAAACAATGAATCCTACCCTTCAACCAAGGCCAACGTTTTTTCAAAACGCTGGCGACCTGCTGCGTCTGGCCGGGCCATTAATGCTCGGCCAGCTAGCTGTATTTGGTATGACGGTCACCGATATTTATATGGCCGGGCAGGTCAGCACAGAGACTCTGGCCGCGCTGCAACTGGGCGGTAGCATCTGGG
>DDCQ01000042.1:0-5971 GCA_002334915.1 Porticoccaceae bacterium UBA2002 | reverse complement strand
CTGGGTGCTGCGGTCTGTGGCGCCATTTTACTCGGCATTATGATGCTGGGATATTTGGATATCTCTGCAGAGGTGTATCGGATTGCCCGGGGCTACCTGTTGCCCTATCTGATTACCGGCTTTATGTTTCCGGCGTTTTTTGCCTTTCGCAGCACCTTTGAAGGTGTGGGTGATATTCGGCCAGTGATGATATTTAACTGCCTGGCCTTTGTGCTTAACGCTGTGCTGGATTATATCTTTGTGTTCGGCAAGCTAGGTCTGCCAGCTATGGGCGGTATAGGCGCCGCCTGGGCAACCACACTGGTTATGACCTTTCTGCTGCTGGCTATGGCGGCCTATGGGAACTATGCCCAGAATATGCGTCGACTGCAGCTATATCGGCAGTTCTCCGCTCCCAGCCTGGCCGCTATTGGCGAGATACTGCGTCTGGGAGTTCCCATTGCACTGATGATTGCCGCAGAAATTGGTTTCTTTGCCATTATTCCCATGCTGATTGCCCATCTGGGGGCAAATGTTCTGGGTGCCCATGCCATCACCAATAATCTGGATGCACTGGCGTTTATGATCCCGCTAGGTATAGCCCAGGCGCTAACTATTAAGGTATCCCATGCTCAGGGGCGCAATGATCCGCTGGCTGCGCGACAGATCTGTCTCACCGGATTTAAGCTGGTGCTGCTGCTGGCGGTTATTTTAGGAACAGTTAAGATTACCCTGCGCCATGATTTCGCGGCGCTGTTTAGTGGCGATGCTGATGTGCAGCTGATTGCCGCCAATCTGTTTTTCTTCTCTGCGGCGCTGGGCTGTTTTGACTCTATGCAAATGGCCAGCTCTGGTGCGCTGCGCGGATTTAAAGATGCCCGGGTACCCCTATTTATTCAGGTACTGGCTTTTTGGGTAATTGCCTTTCCTATTGCTTACAGCCTGGCGCTAACAGACTTCTGGGGGGAGCCCATGGGTGTCTATGGTTTTTGGACTGGCTTAGTGATCGCCGCTCTGCTGGCCAGTAGCATGATGCTGATGCGATGGAATCTGGTATCAAAGCGAGAGATTGCTATTTGGTCTGAGGGGCTGCATAAACAGGGCGCTTAATCCTGCAGGCGCCCCAGGGTTATGCGCTCCAGTTGATTGTAATCCCGGCGGGTCTCTACCAGCACAAATCCAGCCTCATTAAACAAGTCTCTCACTGCCGGGCCCTGGCGGTGTCCATGCTCCACCAACAACCAGCCGGCGGCTGCCAAAAATCCACAGCTCTGCCCAATTACCAGCTTTAAATCATCCAGTCCCTCGGTTCCAGAGACCAGCGCTGAGGCCGGTTCAAAACGCACATCACCCTCAAATAGATGGGCGTCGTCGATTTCAATATAGGGTGGATTGCTGACAATAAGATTGAATTTTGTCTGGGGCTGGCGATTGGCAACGCCCGCAAACCAGTTACTCTGATAAATAGTCACATTATCCAGCTGATGGGCAAGACGATTTTGTTCCGCCAGCTCAACTGCCTGTGCCTGCACATCGACCGCGGTCAGTTGCCAGTGGGGATATTCTGAGGCCAGCGCCAGAGCTATAGCGCCGGTTCCGGTGCCCAGATCCAGCACCTGGCTGTGGCCGGGCAAATCCAGCTCCAGCGCCGTCTCAACCAGTAACTCGGTTTCAGGGCGCGGTATTAATGTATGGGGCGAGACACTGAGGTCGAGGCTCCAAAAACCCTGGGTGCCAATAATAAAGGCTACTGGCTCGCCCTCTAATCGGCGTTGGAACAGCTGATCAAAACGCTCAGCATCGGCCAGGGATAGGGTTTTATCCGGCCAGGTTTTTAACCAGGTGCGATTCACAGACAGGCAGTGGCACAGTAGCAGTTCAGTATCCAACAGTGCCGTATCACTGGCCGGTGAAAGCTCGCTGTGACGCTGCAAAAAATCGGCAACAGTGGCCATGGTTACTCTGCGAGAGAGGCCAGCTGCTCGGCCTGGAATTCATTGACCAGAGGCTGCACCACGTCATGCAGCGAGCCCTCCATTACCTCTGCCAGCTTGTACAGGGTGAGATTGATACGGTGGTCTGTAACCCGGCCCTGGGGGAAGTTGTAGGTGCGAATGCGCTCGGACCGATCGCCGCTACCCACCAGACTTTTGCGCTGTTCGGACTGCTCTTTGGCCGCGGCATCATCCTGCGCTGAGTTTAGCCGCGCCTGCAGCACAGCCATAGCTTTGGCACGATTCTTATGTTGGGAGCGTTCGTCCTGACATTCCACCACCATGCCTGTGGGTAGGTGGGTCAGACGGATGGCCGAGTCGGTTTTGTTAACATGCTGACCGCCCGAGCCTGAGGCGCGGAAGGTATCTACACGCAGGTCGCCCTTGTTAATTTCAATTTCGTCCTGCTCATCGGCCTCGGGCATAATTGCCACGGTGCAGGCGGAGGTATGAATTCTACCCTGGGACTCGGTATCAGGCACTCGCTGTACCCGGTGGGCACCGGACTCAAATTTAAGCTTGGAGTAAACCCCTCTGCCCACAATGCGGGCGATAATCTCCTTATAGCCACCATGATCGCCAGTATTTTCGCTGATTACCTCGACCTGCCAGCGCTGGTCCTCGGCAAACTTGCTGTACATGCGAAATAGGTCACCAGAAAAAATAGCTGCCTCGTCACCCCCAGTGCCGGCGCGTATTTCCAGAAATACATTTTTGTGGTCATTGGGATCTTTGGGCAGCAACAGGCGCTGCAATTCCAACTCAACTTTTTCAAGCTGCTGCTCGCCCTCTTTCATCTCTTCCTGGGCCATTTCCCGCATATCCGGATCTGCATCCTTGAGCAGCGATTTGGCCTCTGCCACTGAACTGACTACCTGCTGATAGCCAAGATAGGTTTTGACCACTGGCTCCAGTTCGGCATATTCCTTGGACAGATCGCGGTATTTATTCTGATCGGCAATAGTATCCGCATCACTGAGCAGGGCGCCCACTTCCTCGTAGCGTTCACTCAGGGTATCCAGTTTGGATAGTATCGAATCTTTCATGCAGCTTTGGTTTCCATGTAATACAGGGCTTATTTTTTCTTTAGGCCAAACAGTTCGTGGGTGGCATCTATGGTGGCATCACTGCCCTCTTCGCTGGCCTGCTTGAGCCTGGTGGTTGGCTTGTGCAGCAGCTTATTAGTCAGGTTGCGAGCCAGGGCATTGATTACCTCGGCAGAGTCCTGACCTCGCTCCAGCGCTGCCAGCGCCTTTTCAACTTCACCGTCTCGAATCACTTCTACGCTGTCACGGAAGGCTCTAATGGTATCTACAACAGCCAGAGCACGCTGTTTGCTCAACCAGCTATCAACCTCCTGATCGACTATTTCCCGGGCCATATCTGCGGCACTCTGACGGGCGCGCAGATTGTCCTGAATCACCTCTTCGAGATCATCCACCGTGTAAAGATAGATATCGTCCAGCTCTTCAACCTCGGGCTCAATATCCCTGGGCACGGCTATGTCGACCATAAAAATAGGTTTGTGCTTGCGCTTTTTCAGCGCCGATTCCACTGCGCCCTTGCCCAGGATGGGCAGCTGACTGGCGGTGGAAGAAATCACTATATCTGCACGATGCAGGTGGTCGGGAATATCCGATAACAATATGGCTTCGGCGGCAAAGTTTTCTGCCAGTTCCTGAGCCCGGTTCAGGGTGCGGTTGGCGACAGTAATCTGGCCGATGTTTTTCTCCTGCAAATGGCGCGCTACCAGCTCAATGGTTTCACCTGCGCCCACTAACAGAGCATGAGCACTTTCCAGATTGGCAAAGATTTGCTCTGCCAGACTCACCGAGGCATAGGCCACTGAAACCGGGTTCTGGCCAATGGCGGTTTCTGAACGAACCCTCTTAGCCGCGCCAAATGCCTGTTGAAACGCCTGATTGAGCTCGCTGGCCACAGTCTCTGCCTCTCGACCCACTGAGTAGGCTGACTTTATTTGACCAAAAATCTGTGGTTCGCCAAGTACCAGCGAATCCAGACCGCTGGCCACGCAGATTATATGGCGGATGGCATGCTGGTCCCGGTGACAGTAGTAGCAGCTTTGCAGCTCGACAGTATCCAGACCTTTGGTTTGCGCCAACCAGCCCAGCACCTGATCGTCACTGACTTCGCCTGCAAGATATATCTCAGTGCGATTACAGGTGGATAACAGCGCAATTTCTGTTGCACCTAGAATACCTATAGCTGATTGCAGCGACTCAACCACTATCTCGGGGGCAAAGGCGATCCGCCCGCGGAGATCTACCGAGGCCGATTTATGGTTGATGCCAAATGCCAAAATACCCATTAATTTAGCTTGTGCTCTGAGCTTTAAAGGTCGAATTTTACACCAGACTCGACTACAAAAGGAGGCTGAGGCAGAAATGAATTTCACAGTCGGAATAAACTCTGAGCTATGCTTATAAAACTTTCGCCTCAGGAATTGTCTTAATCATCGGTATCCTAGAAAATAAGAGTATGGAGAATAATATTAATACTTCGTTGCGCAACCCGATTACAGCTTCTCTATTGGCTCTGTTGTTAGCTGTAGGTGGCTGCGCCTCAAGCCCTCAAAACACTGATGCCTCTGGCAACACAGCGATTGGAGACAATACAGTTGGCGAAAAGGCGGTTAGCGACAAAGAGGTGCTAGCAGAGGCTCCTGTCAAACCCTTTCCCATAGATAGTCTCTACGATCTGCTGGCGGCTGACGTGGCACTAACCCGCGATCAGTTTGATATAGCCCTGCCCAAGTACCTGGATCAGGCGCGGCAGACTGGCGACCCCGGGGTAATCGAAATGGCCGGGCGAGTTGCCAACTATATGCGCGACTACCAGGCTACTCTGGAAATGACACTGCTGTGGCTGACCAAGGAACCCCAGAACCCGGTTGCCCGCGAAGCCGCCATGCAGGCCTACGCCAAACTAAATGATGGCGTTGGTGCCCTTGAGCAGGCTAGCTGGCTGTATCAACACAGAGACGACTCGGAGGCATTTTTAGCTGTAACTTCGATTCCCACAGAGCAGGCCGATATCCAGAAGTTGCTGCAGGCCTATACAGAGGTGGAACTCAGTGAAGATAAACAGCCCAGCGTACTGCTGGCAACCGGCATACTACTGAGAGAGATCGGCCAGCTGGATAAGTCAGAACAGGCGGCTAGGGATTTTCTCGCTGCAGTGCCCGATGATGAGCGCGGCCTGTTGTTGCTGGCTCAGGTTCTGCATCAGCGGGACCGCATTGAAGAGGCCGCATTACTGATTGCCAGAGCATTAAAGCGTCAGCCTGACAACCGCAAGCTGAGACTGCAGTATGCTCGTTTTCTGACCATTACTGATCGCAGCCTGGCTATTGAGCAATTTGATATGCTGCGCGAAGAGCAACCCAATGATCAGGAGGTTAACTTCCTGCTGGCTCTTCTGCTTTTAAATGAAGGCAATGGGGAGCGCGCCAGCGAGCTGTTTACTCAGGCCTCTTCTAGCCCCAGCCTTAGAGCTGATGCCCAGTATCATCTGGGTAGTATTGCCGACAGCGACAATCAACCTGCGGCGGCCATCAAGCATTATTCTCAGGTTCGCTATGGCCGCAACTACCTGGCCGCCGCCTCCAGACTCTCAGTGTTGCTGGCCCAGCACAATAATATGGATACAGCGCGACGCTATTTGCAGCGCCTGCGTTCGGAGCAGCCACAGCAGGCCGTAGCTCTGTTTCAAATTGAGTCCAATCTGCTAATCAGTGCCCAGCAGCCGGATCAGGCGCTATCTATTCTGACCGATGGTCTGGATGCTTTCCCCAACGACAGCCAGTTACTCTATGCCCGGTCTATGGTGGCCGAGCAGCAGGATAACTTTGCTCTTGCAGAGCAGGATCTCAGAGCCCTGCTGGCCCTGGATCAGGATAATGCGGTGGCTCTCAATGCACTGGGTTACACCATGATTCTGCATACAGACCGCCGCGAGGAAGCATACAAATTAATCAA
>DDCQ01000081.1:2341-2932 GCA_002334915.1 Porticoccaceae bacterium UBA2002 | reverse complement strand
GTCAACACACCAATGGTCGATGGGGTCGCCACTCTCTTGACGCCCTGAATAACGGTTTCAGTCGACGCTGTATAAACGCCCGTTAATTGACCTGAGGCACTGACGCGTTTGTAATCGGCTTTCACTTCACTGTAGACACTTTCACCAATCACGATGGCATCATCCACCACGATGCCAAGCACCATAATAAAGGCAAATAGACTCATGATATTTACGGTGACGCCACCCAAGGGCATTAGCCAAAATGCACCGGCAAAGCTGACGGGAATGCCCAGTATTACCCAAAACGCTACCTTGAGATTAAGAAACATGCCAAGGACCAAGGCGACCAAAAATCCTCCCATCAGCAGGTTTTCAGACATCATGCTCAGGCGACCATTTAGGTAGTAGGCCTCGTCATTGAACACTGCAATGCTGATACCTTGGGGAAGACTGCTGGTTTTATCTTCCACATATTGATGAACGGCTTGGCTGATATCCAGGAGATTTTGACCTTCCAGAGAAAACACACCAACGGTGAAGGCGCTTTGTCGATCAAATCGGTTGGTGTAAATGCTTTCGGTAAACTCATCCCTTACATTGGCCACATCC
>DDCQ01000081.1:1309-2300 GCA_002334915.1 Porticoccaceae bacterium UBA2002 | reverse complement strand
AGCACATTGCCGCTTTCTGTTCTGATCATGCCAGCAGGAAGGTCTAGAGATGAAGAGCGGACTGCAGAGGCCACTTCACTGAGAGTCAGGTTTAGTTCTTTGAGACGATCTTCTCTCACCTCAATTGAGATTTCATACCGGCCAGCGCCCCAAAGTGAAGCCTCTTTCACTGGGCCCAATGCGAGGATTCCATCATAAACCTCATCGCCCAGCAGCTTTTTTTGCCGCTCGGTCATATCACCGTAAACAGAGACACCAAGAGCCCATAAATTGCGCTGAGCGCGCTGCACACTGGGCTTTTCCAGATCATCGGGAAGATTAGTAATACCGTCAATTCGATTTTCGACCAGTGTCATGACTTCATTGATATCTTCATTTGCCTCAATCTCAAGTATGATTCTGGCAAAATCTCGGTTCGCATCGGATGTTATTTTTTTGATGCCCTGCAACCCTTCAAGAGCGGATTCCATCGGCAGAATTACGCCTTTTTCAACCTCAACTGGCGCCGCGCCTGGGTAGGGGGCACTGATGCTAATCATTCGAGTCTCAGTGCGGGGAAACATTTCTTTACTGATGTTGGTCAGTGATAATGCGCCCGCACAAAATATAAGGATCATGGCCAGATTGGCCGCTACGGGGTTGCTGGTAAACCAGCCTATAAGTCCCCCGATATTCTTGGTGATCACTGGGATACTCCTGTAGCAGGACTATTTTTGATCCTTAGTTTCAACCCTTCAATTGGGGTTCCAAGGGCGCTGGTGACAATCTGGTTGCCATTATCCAGACCGGCAGAAATATAATAATAATTGTCGTCAGCAGAAGCGACTTGCACGGACACAATTCTCAGCAGATCGTTGCTATCAACTAATCCAACTCTTGAACCTTCAAGCAACGAGCTTCGTGGCACTGCAAATACATTCTCGAGCACCTTGCCTTCAATAGATGCTTTGACAAAGGTACCAACCCGCAGTGGCGTGTTGGTACTGGTGCT
>DDCQ01000081.1:0-1300 GCA_002334915.1 Porticoccaceae bacterium UBA2002 | reverse complement strand
TCATCCACCACGCCTTCGGAGCGCTCAACACGTGCCACCCAGGATGTAGTCTGGCCATCAACAGTGCCACTCAGGATTACCTCCTTGTCGGTCAGCGAACCGTTCGCCGACAAGCCATCCATCATGGTTAAGTCACTCTCCGTGAGCGGCAGTCTCACTTCGACAAAATCAATTGCAAAGGTCTCGCCAATCGGTGTACCCATAGCCACAAACTGGCCCACATCAGCGAGCTTTTTGGATACCATCCCTGCGTAAGGTGCTCGAATAATAGTTTTCTGCAGTTTAATGTTGGCCTGCCTTAATTCCGCTTTTGCCTGCAGAAGATTGGCTTCTGCCTCCAGTAGATAGGGTCGGCGAAGTAGCAGCTGAGGAGCTTCTGATAGGGGTCGTCCGGTGATGGCCCATTCTTTTTGCGCCTGGGCGGAGCGGGCCTTCTCAAGCTCCATCTGTGCTTTGGAGCTAATTAATCTGGCTTGCGCGCGCTGCACTGCAACTTCGTAGTCCGTTGGGTCGACTTTTAGCAGCTTATCGCCGGCCTTAAAGGTTCCGCCCACCACAAAGGCATCGGCCACTTCCAATACTGCGCCAGAGACTTCCGATATCAGAGAGGTTCTTGTTCTGGGTTTAACGACGCCCTGAGACTCGACCCGCATCTCTAGCTGAGCTGCATTGGCGATGGCCGTCTTAACCGCAATGGCCGCTTCTGGCTGCGGAGACTTGGCAGCCTCAGGTTTTAATAGGTTCATCATCAGGGCTACAAATAGCGCAACAAAAACCACAGCCAGGGCTTTAAGCTTATCTTTCACTCATTCATTCCTTTACATTATTATTCTTGGCCACGCCGGGAGATTATTGGTTAGAGCTATAGGTTGCCGATAATATAAACCTGAAGCAACCAACCAGTTCCGCCTGCCGCCAGGCCAGCAGCGATATCGTCAATCATTATACCCAGACCACCGGATATATTTTTGTCCAGCCAACTGATGGGCCAGGGTTTTACAATATCGAAAAATCTGAACAGAGAGAATCCCAACACCAGTGATACGGGGCTTACCGGCAAAAAGGCCATTGCCACCCATAGGCCGACAAATTCATCCCAGACAATACCACCATGGTCATGCACCCCCAACTGCTCAGCCGCTCTGCCGCAGATGCTGACGCCGACAATAGCCGCCACCAGCACCAAACCCAGATATAGGGGTTGAGACAGCTGAGTTAATAGCCACCACAGGGGAATGGCTGCGATGGTACCCAGAGTGCCTGGTGCATATCTGGACAGGCCACTGCCAAAACCAAAGGC
>DDCQ01000080.1 GCA_002334915.1 Porticoccaceae bacterium UBA2002 | reverse complement strand
TCCACACCGAGCAACCCGGAGGAAGCACCGGGGCCATTGCCTGAAGGCAGGCGCATGCCCATGCACTGGTAGGCCAAATCCGCAAAGGGGTGACCCAATGTAGATAACTCCCAATCCAGCACCGCAATTACCCGCTCATTATCTGAGCTGAACATCAGATTATCCAGGCGGTAGTCGCCATGAACCAGCGACACCCTGCCATCGTCCTCAGGGATATTTTTACCTAGCCATTCGATCACCTGATCCATCTCCGGGATCGGTTTTAACTCGGATGCTTTGTACTGGGCAGACCAGCGGTCGTACTGACGCTGAAAATAATTACCCGGACGACCGTAATCGCTCAGTCCAACTTTTTCCAGATCCACCGAGTGAATGGCCGCCATCACCCGGCACATCTCATCATACATTTTGGTGCGTTGCTGATTGCTGGAAATCTGCTCCAACGATGACTCCCAGTAAACATTGCCCTCGCAGAATTCCATAATATAAAACATCGAGCCAATCACCTGGGGGTCTTCACACAGGTGGTATACCTTGGCAACTGGCACATCAGTGTCCGCCAGTGCCGCCAGAACCCGATATTCGCGATCCACTGCATGGGCAGACTTAAGCAGCTTGCCCGGAGGCTGACGCCGCAGCACATAGGAGCCAGAGGCGGCATCAATTTTAAAGGTGGGATTGGACTGACCGCCAGCAAATTTGCTGGCGGTTAAGGGGCCTTTAAACTCGTCAATATTGGCCTCTAAATAGCTGGCCAGGAGAGCTTCATCTAATGTATCTACTGCAGACATAAGTCCTTCTTATTTTTTGTTTTTGCTATTTTGTGTAATTAAAGGCCGGCTAAACGCTCTTTAATCAGGCTTTCGGCCTCAGACATAATACGATCCATCAGCTCCTGTACACTGGGCACATCATTGATTAGTCCAGCCACCATACCACAGGACCAGGCACCGGCATCCATATCACCCTCTTTCATAATTTTCGGGTAGACGCCAGCCACTTCAGGAAGAATATCGTCGATTTTAATATCTGCACCCAGCGCTTTTTCTTTTTCCAGCAACCGCTCTACCGCAGAGTTGTTGAGTACGCGCTCAGTATTGCGCAGTGGACGCATCACCAAACGGGTATCCAATTCACTGGCAGCCAGGATAGCGGCCTTTACATTTTCATGAACCGGGGCTTCTTTGGTAGCAATAAATCTGGTTCCCATATTCATACCATCAGCACCCATGGCCAGAGAGGCTACCAGACTGCGGGCGTCGGCCATACCGCCGGAAGACACAAAGGGAATAGTTAACTCATCTGCCGCTCTGGGCAGCAAAATAAAATTGGGAATATCATCTTCACCCGGGTGACCGCCACATTCAAAGCCATCCACAGAGACCGCATCGCAACCCACTTTCTCAGCTTTGAGCGCATGGCGAACCGCGGTGCATTTATGAATCACTTTAATCCCCGCTTCTTTTAACGCAGGCATATAGGGGGCCGGATTATTACCAGCTGTCTCAACAATGTTTACACCGCCATCAATCACTGCCTGAATCAGACCAGGATAATCCGGAGGTGTCATGGAGGGAAGAAACGTAATATTTACGCCAAAGGGCTTATCGGTCATNNGTTTTGCAGCGGGCAATTTCCGCCGCCAGCTTCTCTGGAGTACCCTGAGTCAGTCCGGTAATAATACCCAGACCACCGGCATTGGATACAGCCGCAGCCATCTCAGCCAGTCCCACATGGTGCATACCGCCCTGAATAATCGGGTGTTCAATACCCAGTAGCTCTGTAATACGTGTCTTCATTTTCCCTCTCCTGTTAACTGATTTATAAATTATTTGAAACGCTTGCCCTGCTCCGCCAGTGATACCAGCAGCGGGCTTGGCGCCCAGAAATCGTCACCTGTGGTCTCATGGTAATGGTTGATTTTCGCCAGTACCTTATCCAGCCCTATGCTATTGGCATAGTGCATGGGACCGCCGCGATAGACGGGCCAGCCATAGCCGTAGACATAGGTCACATCAATATCACTGGCACGCACTGCAATACCTTCATCGAGAATTTTTGCGCCCTCATTAATCATGGGTAACAGGCAGCGATCGAGAATCTCTTCATCGGAAATATCGCCCTGGATAATACCCTGGGCCGCGGCTACCTCGGCAAACAGTTCCGCAGTAACAGCCGCTGGCGTTGGCATACGCTTTTCATCGTAATCGTAATATCCGGCAGCAGTCTTTTGACCACGACGCCCCAGTTCGCAGAGACGGTCCTTAACATCCAAGGGATTGGAGTTATCCTTATCCCAACCAATATCCAGACCCGCCAGGTCACTCATCTGGAAAGCGCCCATCGGAAAACCAAAGTCAAATAGCACCTTGTCTACCTGCTGGATCGGCGCACCTTCAAGGGCCAGTTTGCTGGCTTCAATCTGGCGTGGAAACAGAATACGATTGCCGACAAAGCCCGGGCAAACTCCCACAAGCACCGCTACTTTACGAATGCGTTTGGCCAGGGCCATACTGGTTTTAATGACCTCATCAGAGGTTTTATCTCCCCGCACCACTTCCAGAAGTTTCATAACATTGGCCGGCGAGAAGAAATGCAGTCCAATCACTGATTCAGGTCGGCTGGTCACAGAGGCAATTTCATTGAGATCCAGTGCCGAGGTGTTAGAGGCCAGGATGGCCCCCTGTTTGGCAATGCCATCGAGGCGGGTAAAGATATCTTTTTTAACCGCCATATTTTCAAATACAGCTTCGATAATCAGGTCGCAGTCGGCCAGATCTGCCATATCCAGAGTTCCCTGAATCAGACCACAGCGCTGCTCCACTGCCTCTTCGGTCAAACGACCTTTGCGTGCAGTGTTTTCATAATTTTTGCGGATAGTACCCAGGCCGCGATCCAGGGCTTCCTGACTGGTCTCAACAATGGTCACAGGCACGCCGACATTGGCGAAGTTCATGGAGATCCCCCCACCCATCAGACCGCCACCTATTACACCCACCTTGGCAATGGGCAGCTCTTTGGTATCTTCGGCCAGCCCAGGCACTTTGCCCGCCTGACGCTCGGAGAAAAAGAAATACTGCTGGGCCTGGGACTGGGGGCCAGTCATTAACTCGGCAAAGAGCTTGCCCTCGGTTTTTATGCCCTCATCAAAGGGCTGATTAACTGCCGCTTCAATACAGCGAATATTGTACTCCGGCGCCAAAAAGCCGCGAGTCTTGCGCGCCAGCATCTTGCGTGTGGCTGCAAATATTTCCGGGTTATCTTTGGCACTCTGCAACATGTCGTCGTTGTCGCGCACTCTCGGGTGAGAGCCGCCCTCAGCTGCTTTAGCAGCGGCAAAGGCCAGAGCTTCAGTGCGCAAATCTCCCTCAACCAGCTGATCTAGCAGACCCAGGCTAAGAGCTTCAGCTGCACCTATAGGCGCGCCAGAGGTCACCATGGCCAGCGCCTTTTCTGCACCAACAACACGGGGCAGACGCTGAGTGCCACCGGCACCGGGCAGTAGCCCCAGATTCACTTCCGGCAGTCCAAACTTGGCACTAGCGACTGCAACCCGATAGTTACAGCACAGGGCAGTCTCGAGACCACCGCCAAGGGCAGTGCCGTGAATTGCGGCGACAATTGGCTTGGGAGAGGAATCCATGGTTGACAGCACCGCATGGAAGCTGGGCTCCATGGGGCCAGAGGAAAACTCGGAAATATCAGCACCGGCGATAAAGGTACGACCTTCACAAAAGACCATTATTGCCTGGGCAGAGTCATCGGCTAACGCCTTCTCAACGCCCTCTTTAAGACCCTGCCTAACACCCTGACTAAGGGCATTAACCGGCGGGTTGTTAAGCGTTAATACAGCAACGCCCTCTTCGACGTTGTAATCAACCATAGATGTTAGCGCGACCATAACCTTTCCTCATATAAAAATAGTTTGCAGTATTATATTGGCATTGATTATGCCAAATATTTTGATAGAATCAACTCAATCTGTCAATCACAGTCATTTTAACCTACAGTCTTGAGCGATGCCTCATGCAATAGTGACTATGGGATTGCGGAATAATGGACCTATAAGGGAACCAGGTAATTATTATGACAACAAGAAAAAAACTCTGGATATCCAGCCTGCTTATCTATGCCACCTTTGTCTTTTGGTATACGGATTTTTCCGGCCCTCTCAGTGATAGCGAGGTCGATCAGTTTGTCGCCACCCTGACAGAACAAGGCAGCGACCCCCAGACCACTGCCTACATAGAAAACTTTTTACGCAATGACAGAGGCCGACAATTTCTAATGCTCAATGCCTTGGATATAAATGATAACCCACCCGATGTGCAGGGAGCTGAGCCGGGCGAGTCTGCGGATCAGTTAATGAATCGGTATATGGAGCATATGTACCCAGAGCTATTTAAGCGCGCCAGCCATCCGGTGATCTTCGGTCAAGCAGCCTATAGTGCCCTTGATATTGTCGGCATTAAAAATGCCCCGGATATGAGAGTATGGACCGACGGCGCCATATTTCGCTACCGCAGTCGCCGCACTTTTATGGAAATAGTCGCCAACCCAGATATGCTAGGCCGCCACGAATTTAAGCTGGCAGCACTGAATAAAACCATTGCCTACCCTATAGAAACCCGTATCTATCTGGGGGATATGCGCCTGCTATTAGGGCTGATACTGCTCTCGATTACCGCACTTGCCGATAGCTTTATGCTGGCACGACAGCGCCAACACTAGGCCCAGACTTCCAGATTATCTCGCTGCTCCAGTCGACGGCCGAGCTTAATTGTCAGCAGCTCCTGCAGCCCGCAGGAGTCCAGTATGGCATCGACGCTGGCGCGCTCATTCTCGGTGCATGACTCATAGGCATCCTGCACTAGCTGTAACTGGAAGAACCTGTAAGGCTGAGCACCGCTCTCAAACATCTGCCCACGCACAGTAAACTTAGCCTTGCCATCATTCTGTCCCAGATAGCGGGAAGCCCTGTCGCCACTGGCTAATGGACTGCTAGCCAGCCATTCATTAATAGAGTCGGCAGCGGCTTTAGTTTCCGGCAATAAATCTTGCGCCACAACCGCCAGCACTGCCAGCAAGGTCTCCGGAATCTCATCATCTGCCAAATAACCAGAGCCGGTATTATAGTGCTCTGGAGCATCCTGGTGGGCACGATTCATCCGCTCTACCCAGCGATAAACATGTACTGCCTGTTGCTGCATGATCTGCAGTGGTTTTGGGTCGCGGCCAAGATGGGCAAACATTGGTGCCAGCAAACCAAAGTCGCCAATACAGGGCTTCCAACCCAGCAGATAGGGGTACTGTTCGAAATGTTTATCCAGAGCCAGTAAAAACTCCATATACAGAGTCTCTACCAAATCTCGGCTTTCATCAGTAACCCCAAATACCATGGCGGCATAGCGCATTTTATTCATCATATGCTGGGTTTTGGCCTCACGGTCTGGATGGGCGCGCTGAGAATGGAAAAAATGATAGTGTAAAAACGACAGATTCTCCTCGGGGAAATTCCAGCGGTAATGCATGGCAGGACGCAGCAAACCCTCGGCACCAATTAGATCAAACAACCCACTGACAACCTTCTGCTTAGGGCTTACAGGCTGACAGGGGCGGCCATTGGCTGCCTCAAAATACTCTATAATGGCAGCGCCATCACGAATTATCTGTCCCTCTTCCGTGCGCAGCACCGGAATGGTCGACAGCTTGGCTTCAGGCACAATCTCTGCTTTAAAGCTCTCATGACCACAGGAAAACTCCTCAAAGGGAATATTATTTTTAATCAGGTAGGATCTCGCTCGCCCAGAATATAATGAATGAGGGATAGCATAGAGAGAATGGGGCATACAGATATACTCTTCGAATAAAATTTATTATTTAGGTTTTTGTTTACTGCGATAAACCAGCACAAAAGGCAGAATCAAAAGAAACAGCAAGATAGCAATCAGGATATTGTCGCGAAAAACATTTTGCAGTCCGTTATAGATAACCTGAGCCTGGAAACTGAAGCCCGGTGGCATGGGCAGAATATTATTCTCCGCAATATACTGTTGATAATGACCCAGCATAAGCTGTAACTGAGCCGGATTATGGGCGCTAAGATCCATTGTCTCGCCCGGGTCAGCAACAATATTAAACAGGCGCCACTGACTGTCTCCCTCGATATCGCGGTTAAAGACAAGTTTATAGTCGCCCATAAACAACGCGCCATGACCCATCAGTTCATGGCCAACCGCATCCTCGTCACCGTAAACCGCCTCGGCACTGCCTTGCACCAGCGGCATCAGGCTGCGCCCAATAATAGGCTCCACTGAGCGACCGCCATAGCGCGCGGGCGCGGGCTCAACACC
>DDCQ01000036.1:2427-3310 GCA_002334915.1 Porticoccaceae bacterium UBA2002 | reverse complement strand
GCTATCCATATGCGCAAGCCCCGCGGTATCTTCAGCGGTATACAGTGGCTTGACATCAATGCCCTCGGGGGTCTGCCAACCTAACTCATCGATTGAACGTCCGCGCAGTTCTTTTGCCGCAAGCTGTTCCCAGTCACTGAGAGTCGGTTTTTTATCATCGTTCATAATCTTCTCGAAATTATTTTGTGCTAATCACAGGCTAGCATCTGCCAAGCAAGCACTATGCAGGACTGAGCCAATCAATAGAAGGTCTAAATTCAACAGCAAAAAGCACATTTATTGCCATTTTTTTGCTTTTAAAGTCGAGTTATATGCTATAAATGCGACTTAAACTCACAAATATTCTCTTTTAGGGCGCAAGGAGCGAGGATGGATACCAGCCTTCGCTGGTATGACGAGGCGGGTGCCGGTATGACTGAACCGTCACCTCAGTACTAAAACCCGTCACCCCAGACTAAAGCCCGTCACCCCAGCGAAGGCTGGGGTCCACACGCCAACAACCAAAAGGATCCCACATGGCCACCATCTGCAACCACCATGTCCTATCCAGCATGCACGGACTAAGGGAAAAAGCCATCCCCCAACAGCAAGCCCTAGAGCGCGCTGGCATCAACCCAACAGTAATGAACAACAAAACACAGCGCGTACACACCGATCAGGTGGCACGCCTATTTAAGACAGTGCAGGAAACACTGGACGATGAGTTTATGGGCTTTACCCACAACAACTGCAAAGTGGGCCTGTTTGCCACCATGGCCGAGCTGGTCAGCCACTGCAGCACCTTGGGCGAGCTACTAGAAAAGGCGGTTAACTTCTACAACCTGGTGAGCAATGATATCCCCATGCACCTCAGCCAGACCCATGGCAATGCCGTGCTCAGCTT
>DDCQ01000036.1:0-2394 GCA_002334915.1 Porticoccaceae bacterium UBA2002 | reverse complement strand
CCCAGCTGGTATATAGGCGAGCCCATCCGCCTGCAAGAAACCCACTTTACCTTTAAGGCCCCAGCCCACCGCAGCGAGCTGCAGATAATGTTCCCCAGCCAACTGCAGTTTAATCGCCGCGCCAACCGGCTGATTTTTGACGCCCAGTATCTGGATAAACCTCTGGTGCGCTCCGACCAGGAGCTGGCCACCTATGTGCAGAACGCACCTGCAGATGTAATGACCATTCCCGGATCAGATAGCACATTGGAAGCACAGATAGAGAGGATAATTGGCCAGCGCCATCCGGACAGGCTGGTATTTGCACCTATCCATGAGTTGGCTAAAGAGTTGGGAGTAAGCAGCCAGACACTGCACCGGCGCCTAAAGGAGAGCGCCACAAGCTACCAAAAGATTAAGGACAATCTAAGACGGGAGGTAGCCATTCACAAACTGGTGAATGAAAGGCTATCGGTTGAGAAGGTGGCAGATATTGTGGGGTTTTCAGAGCCGCGGTCATTTACCCGGGCGTTTAAGCACTGGACTGGGCTGACGCCGCGAGAATATTGTAAAAGGGAGGGTTAATAAAAACCTCCGTCATCCCAAAAACCCAAGTCACCCCAACACCTTCATATCATCCTGAGCGCAGCGAAGGATCCCCATCCAACAGCACCAAGTTCGATCACTAGGGGAACAAAGTTTCACAAGTTTATATCTGCTGCTAAAGATATTTTGATAGCAAAAAGAGCTAATGCAGAAATATCAAATGTCGATCATCGGCGATCGATCAAATGATGACCCTGAATCTCACTGATGGAGCTAACACCCAGCAGCGCCATATCGCGTTCAACTTCAGCCTTAAGCAGGCTCAGTGCCCGCTCAACCCCTTTCTGGCCGCCGGCCGCCAAGCCATAAAGATAGGGCCGCCCAATCGAGCAGGCATCGGCACCCTGAGCCAGCGCTTTAATAATATGCGTGCCGCGCCGAATACCGCCATCCATAATAAGCTCTAGCTGATCGCCTATTGCATCTCTGATTGGCGCAATGCAGTCAATGGGCGCCGGGGTGGTATCCAGCTGACGACCGCCATGGTTAGAGACCATAATAGCGCTTGCACCCACATCGACCGCGCGCTTTGCATCAGCCGGTGACTGCAGGCCTTTGATCACAAAAGGGCCGCCCCACTGCTCTATAAGCCATGCCAAGTCGTCCCAGGTCACACTGCGATCAAACTGGCTGTTAACATAATCAATCAGGCCCATTGCGCCGCCGCCCAGAGCGTCTACTCTGTGGGCAACATTGGCCAGCTTAAAATCTGGATTCAACGCAAGATGGAATAACCAGTTAAAACTTGTGGCATAGCTAAGCAGGTTTTTGGGTGTGATTTTTGGCGGCATGGTCATGCCATTTACCAGGTCTCTTTCACGATTACCCGCTATCATCGTGTCCACAGTTAGGCACAAAACATTGTAATGACTTGCCTTACAGCGCTGCACAAACTCACGGGTTAACTCCCGATCTTTCAGCATATAAATCTGAAACATTTTTGGACTGGCCGTAGCGGCTGCCACCTCTTCGAGGCTAGTCGTCGCCAGCGTCGACAGGCTATAAAGTGCGCCAAACTTTTCAGCTGCGCGGCACACGCCCAATTCTTTTTCATGATGAAATAAACGGGTCATACCTGTGGGTGCAAGAAAAAAAGGTAAATCTAACTCCAACCCTAAGAGCTTGGTGTTTAGGCTGATATTTTCAATATTATTTAAATGATTGGGCAGCAACTCATAGTCATTAAATGCATCAGTGTTGCGTTGCAGCGACCATTCATCATCAGAACCACCGTCAATATAATCAAACATTGGCCTAGGTAATGCTTTCTTTGCACGCCTGCGTAAATCGGCGATATTGTGGCAATTATTTAATGCAGCCAAACTGTAACCTCATTCTCAGAAACTACTTCATATTCAGTATTATCAAGCCACGACACTATCACTGGCAACCCTGCCATTTTTATTATCATTATCATTGAACAGACCACCGCAAACACATCCGAATGCATATCCAACCCACAGCGCTGGGCCATCAGGCTGAGCGTTAAACGACTATCAGACATCGCAGATACAGACTCCCCAATCGGTCAGTAAGCTGCTGCAATAAGCACTACCAAACGCAGAATATACCCACTCAACCACAAAAACTTCCATATCAAAAAGCAAAAAACTTGCTTAACGGCCCCAGTCAGACTAAGAATCTACTCGCAACCCACAATTAATCGAGAGACAAAACCACAGATATCAACACCACAAGCCCTGACACATGGAAGTTGTTTCGGATGTTGAAGCACATTAGCGTCAGCAAACTGGTTAAAAGGAGTTAACAATGCCCCAGCATTTTACCCCTGCCGAATGGCAGAAAATC
>DDCQ01000033.1 GCA_002334915.1 Porticoccaceae bacterium UBA2002 | reverse complement strand
CGATGCACCTGTGACTCTGGGGGTACATCAATGACGACATCGTCGAGCAATAATGTATGGCAGCTTAGGCGACGGCCATTGATTAGCGGAGTTTTGCGTTCGCCATATTTAATTTCTGTAGCGCAGACCGGCGATAGGTGGCTGCTGTGGGATTCAATTTGGTGTTTGGCAAAAGAGCCTTCGGCACAGACAATCTGGCAGCGGCCGCAGAGACCTCGACCGCCACAGACAGAATCAATATCCACACCCAATACCCGCGCCGCATGGAGCAGCGGCGTATTGACCGGAAAACTGCCGCGCCTACCAGAGGGGGTAAAGACTACCTTGACCATATCTTGCACTGTATAACTAACCTCTTCTGCGACGTCCGCCTCTGGCTCGACCTTCACCCTCGGCAACTGGTTCGCGGTAAGCTTTGATCCAGTTGGCGCAGTTGGGATCATGGCCCATCATGACATCGCCACCGCGCACCGCCGCCATCACTTCCGGATGCAGTGGGCTGGTAATAGCCGAGGTCATACCGGCACCCATGGCCATGGTTAAAAATGCGCTGTTAATACCATTGCGATTGGGCAGCCCAAAGCTCACATTGGAGGCGCCACAGGTGGTGTTTACCTTTAGCTCTTCCCGCAGGCGACGGACCACATGCATCACTTGCAGACCGGCAGTGTTGATAGCACCAATAGGCATTACCAGAGGGTCGACCACCACATCGCTGTAATGGATACCATAGTCTGCGGCGCGCTCAACAATTTTCTTGGCTACGGCAAAACGCTCGTCCGGGTCTTCGGAAATACCGGTTTCATCATTGGAGATGGCAACCACTGAGGCACCGTATTTGGCCACCAGAGGCAGTACCCGCTCTAGCACTTCATCTTCACCGGTCACAGAGTTGACCAGCGCCTTGCCCTGATAAACCGCCAGGCCGGCTTCCAGTGCCTCAATAATGGAGGAGTCAATGCTCAGGGGGACATCGGTAATCGACTGCACCAGCTGAATGGCTTCGGCGAGAATTCGCGGCTCATCGGCCAGAGGAATACCTGCATTCACATCCAACATCTGGGCACCGGCGGCAACCTGTGCCAGGGCGTCGGCTTCCACACGACTGTAATCTCCCACCTTCATTTCTTCGGCCAGTATTTTGCGGCCCGTGGGATTGATACGCTCACCAATAATCACAAAGGGCTGATCAAAGCCGATTTTGACCTCTCTGGTGGCGGAACTGATAGTCGTGATGGTCATGCTGTTCTCCAAAAATTAACGGTTCGGGTGCCAGGGGGTTCGATCTCCCAGCACTTTGGTTTTTTCTACAATCTCGGCAATACGCTCTTCCTGGCGGTAAGCCATAATATGCACGCCGCTGGCCCCTTCAATTTCTTTGATCTCATTGATCATATCGATACAGATATTGACCCCTTCCTGCTTTTGATCTTCAGCACCAGCAAGACGTTTAATAATGGCATCGGGGATATGCACACCGGCAACATTGCTGCGAATCCACTCGGCAGATTTGGCCGAGGCCAATGGTCCTACGCCGGGCAAGATAAACACTTTTTCGTGAAGTCCCAGATCGCGCACTTTTGCCATAAAGGTTTTTAGCATTTCAATATCAAAGCAGTATTGGGTCTGCACAAACTGCGCACCAGCCGCAACTTTCTTGGCCAGTCTGAGAGGGCGATAGTCAAAAGGTGGCGCAAAGGGATTGGCCGCAGCGCCTAAAAATATCTGCGGTGGCGAGGAGATTTGCCGGCCACTGAGAAACTGGCCATCGTCACGCATACCGCGCAGCATTTGCAGACTGGTCATGCAGTCCATATCAAAAACTGGTTTGGCCTCTGGATGATCGCCAGACTGCACGCCATCACCGGTAAGACAGAGAATATTGGAGACACCCATAGCCGAAGCACCCAGCACATCCCCCTGCATGGCAATGCGATTTCTATCCCGGCAGGAGATCTGCATAATCATTGAGTAACCGCGGCGGGTCAGCAGAGCGCACATGCCCACACTGGACATATGGCAGTTTGCACCGGAACCGTCGGTGGCATTGATTGCATCCACCTGGCCATCAAACAGTGCGGCTCGCTGATATACCTCCGCGGGATCGGCAGAATCCGGCGGGGCAATTTCTGCGGTTACCGCAAAATGGCCGCTACGCAATACGCGCTCAAAACGGCCGGGGGAACAATGACCCGCTAGTATGGGCAGGTTCTCTCCCACTGATGGCTCGTCATCAAAAATCACGGCTCAACAACTCCAAGACGTTTACGTACTGACCGCAACCAGGCACTGGTGCCCTTGAGCCGCACATCTACCGGTGGCTGAATAACCTGAATGGTGGATTCAGTGTTGCCGATGCGCTGACTGCCTTCCCAGGAGGTCACCCAGACGCAGACCATATCGGGGTCGACTTCACAGTGGCCATTGGCCCGCACACCGCCACAGGGACCATTGCGCAAAGTCTTGGGGCAATTCATAGGGCAGGCCATGCCGGTCTCGCCCAGGGTGCATTGGCCACAGGATTGAGAATCGAATAAAAAACCTTTGAGCAGTTTTTCCAAGGCGGCAACACTGCGATCGAGACGCTGATAACCTATGCGACTCAGCACTGGATGCAGAGCGGTCAGGACCCCCTCCAGCCCAGTGTAGAGCCAGCGCAGCCAGCGGGCATTGCGCACCGACCAGTAGCGTGCGGCTCTCATTCGGCAGCGTCCTTTAAGCCTTTGCTGGCAACCAGCGCTGCGATATCTGCATTGGAGTAGGCTGCCTCTATCTCATCAGCAAACTGCTGAGCAATATCCTGGGGGCTGCCCTCAGCCTCAATGGAACTGGTAACACGGCGCCAATCTTCGAGATATTCATCGCTGCCTCCCTTGCCCGCGCGCATAGCAGCGCGGTCGATGGCTGCCTGAAAGCGATGACTGAGCATGGCTTTGCCACGCACTCGCCCGCTCTTTACCAGAACCTGAGCCGGAATATCGCGCCACAAGACTTCAATCTTTTGCATGACAATTATCTTTTGTTATATCTGGCCCTCAGGCCTGATTAAATTTTAATACCTGCTGTTGCAGGCCAGCTTCAAGATCACCATAGCCGCAGTGCTTATGGCGAAACTCCAGGCCCAAAAACTGTGCTGCTTGCCTGGCCTTGGTCACCAGCTGCGGATCCTCGCGCTGAGACAAATAAACCACTAAACGATAATGGGCAAAATACTGCTCACGCAACTCAGGGTGGGCATCCAGTTTAAGGCCTCTCACCACCAGCCGATCAAAGTGTTCCACTAAAAAGTCGGTAAGATAAAAGCTACCCAGTTCCTGCTCTGCAAGCTGGTTAAAGCGCTGTTCACCGGCAAAAAAAGAATAGCAATGGGCGCCGGGCAGTCGCTCCAATCCCTCTTGTTCAATAATTCGGTCAATCTCGCCACCAGTACCACAGTCGGCATAGCCAATAAAAATATGTTCGTACTGATGGCGGTTTGTCTCTATAGCTGCTCGCAGTTTTTGCGGAATCAGCTTGGGCCTGTTGTGTAATTCTGCATCCAGACATTGCACATCCATCTGCTGCCAGCCATTGAGCTTCTGCAACCAGACAATCTCATGGGCCAGTGCACCACAGGCAATCACCAACAGGCGCGCCGGGGCTTGCTTGCTGGCCCCGTTCATCAGGCCGTCTCTAGTGCTCTGCGCTCACTCACCAGGCGAATTGCTGTGGTTGCTGCATCTGCTGCATCGCGACAGTAAGCATCTGCGCCCACAGCTGTGCCGAATTCTTCATTGAGTGGTGCACCACCGACCATAACAATATATTTATCGCGCAGGCCCTGATCTTTAAGCGCATCAATAACCACTTTCATATAGGGCATGGTGGTAGTGAGCAGTGCCGACATACCGAGAATATCTGGCTGGTGACGCTCTAATGTAGCTATATAATCTTCGACGGAATTATTGATGCCCATATCATGAACTTCAAAACCGGCGCCCTCCATCATCATGGCCACCAGATTTTTGCCAATATCATGGATATCGCCTTTCACCGTACCTATCACCATAGTGCCCACAGGTTTAGCACCGGTTTCAGCCAGCAGTGGCTTAAGGATCGACATACCGCCCTTCATGGCGTTCGCGGCCAGCAGAACCTCTGGCACAAACAGAATGCCGTCGCGGAAATCGATACCCACAACGGTCATACCGTCGACCAGTGCTTCGCCAAGGACTCTCTCTGCGGACCAACCCCGGTCTAGCAAAATGCTGGTGCCTTCTTCTATTTCTTCTTTCAGGCCATCGTAGAGATCATCATGCATTTGCAGCACCAGATCTTCATCGGATAATTCTGCCAGTACAATATCGTCTTCATCAGACATTTGCGGTAACTCCCAATTTGCTATTGCTTAGTAATCTCGATCTTCGAACGAGCCTTTGCGTCGTGCCATAAAGTCCAGCAGTGCTTCATCAACCGCAGGGTCAATGGCTGGGGCCTGATATTCGTTGAGCATTTTTTTCCACAGAACATTGGCACGCTGGGCTGTATCCAATGAGCCATCCACCTGCCACTGCTCATAGCTATTGTTGTCTGCAACTGTTGAACGATAGAAGGCAGTTTCAAAGTTTTTCAGGGTGTGCGCTGAGCCCAGATAATGTTTGCCCGGGCCCACTTCGCGGACCGCATCCAGAGCCTGACCGTTCTCGGACATATCCATACCGCCCAGCAGTACCGCGATCATGCTGGCCTGATCGGCATCCATAATAAATTTCTCATAGCCCATGGCCAGACCACCTTCGAGCCAGCCTGCGGTATGCAGCATAAAGTTGACTCCGGCCAGTGCAGAGGTCTGCAATGTATTGGCTGCTTCATAGGCTGCCTGGGCATCCGGTAGCTTGGAGCCGGTCAGACCACCACCACTTCTGAAGGGCACGCCAAGGCGGCGAGCCAGTGCTGCGGCTGCATAAATCACCTG
>DDCQ01000100.1:24793-28631 GCA_002334915.1 Porticoccaceae bacterium UBA2002 | reverse complement strand
GCGAATAAAACTCTGGAGATTTATCAGCGCGATCATATTTTTGAAAAAGCTGCGGTCACTGGTGCTTATTTGCAAAAGCGTTTGGCTGAATTTACCGATCATCCTCTGGTGGGTGAGGTACGGGGCAGTGGTTTAATTGGTGCGCTGGAACTGGTCGCCAATAAAAAGACGGGCGAGCCCTTTGTGGGCGGTGCTGTCGGTGGCTATGCCCAGAAGATGGCGCAGGATAATGGACTGTTGATTCGCGCTGTTGCCGGTTCCAGTCTGGGTTTTTGCCCGCCGCTGATTATTACCAATGAGCAAATCGACGAGATGATAGGCAAGGTTGCTATCGCCCTGGATGCGACCCTGGATCATTGCATAAAAGAGAATTTGTTAAGTTAATTTTAAAAATATTGTTATCTCGGCCCTCTGGTGGAGATAGCAATAATTAGCCTGCATCACAATCATTATTTCAAAATCACATTTCTAAAGATGCATTGTCTACAGCCTCATAACTTTTCTGTGTCGTAGTTCTTATCTCTGGATCATGCCGATCAAACTGAGTTCTGGTTCCTTTTTTTCTAGATCTACTGCGCCTAGTCTAGCCGCGCTTAGATGTGAAAGAAGCACAACAATAAACTTAATCACAGAGGACGCCATGATGGCTCTTGCAAAAGCATTTAATAAAAACGCAGTATCCCTAGCGGTAGCACAAACGTCGTACAAGCAGAATGTAGTTGCTGTAAATACCTTGGTTACCAGTGTCTTAACTTCCAAACTTCCCACATTGAATCAAAACCCGCCGGACTGGAATGAGTTTGTGTCGGCGTATGAAAAGGCCGATGCCGGTGCATTGACCTGGGTGAATAATGTAATGGCGCGACTGTTAAACGTACCCGATGAAGTGCGCAGCTACAACAGCATTATTACTCAGTTGCTGGCAGATACTAAGTCTCAGGGTGAAACCCTAGTAAAGGACCCCGGCAATAAAACTGCTCTGGGTATTTTAAATACTGACCTTGATAACATTAATAGCCAGATGAGTCTGGTCGTCACATTTATTACCGGTGCGCTCAATGCTATTAAAGGGTTTAAAGATGTATTGCCGACAATGGCGACTAATCTGCAAACCATTGCTGATGACTCGACCAAGGCGGCCAATGCAGATCAGGCACAAATTGATAAACTCAATCAGGACATTGATAACCTACATGCGGAGATCAAAAGCTTGACCGCTGCCATAGTGGCCCTCGGCATTGCTGATGGTATTGCCCTGACACTGGGGGTGGTGGCCACAATTGCTGCCTTCCCCGAGGGTGCACTGGTATGGTTTGTATTGGGGCCAGCGATTGCTGTTGCCAGTACCTACATAGCTATCGACGGTTTAAAGATCAAGGCAGATAATGCGGCGATTAAAGCCGACGAGGCCCAGATAACAGGTCTCACGGCAGATGTTTCTACCTTACATATACTGTCTAAAAACTTTGCTTCTATGTCTGCGCAAACTGTTGAGATCGAAACCAACTTGCAAGCTATTCTTGTTGAATGGCAATCTCTTGAAACTGATGTCAATGCCGCTGTGAAGGACATTAAAACAGCGATTGCTGATGCCAGTTCAGCTAACTTTGGCAATGTGGTTACTGAATTGGATGATGCCATTACCGAATGGGCAGCAGCCTATAAGCAAGCTGGTGATTTGCATCTTGATCTCAATGTAAACAATGCACAGTTAACCGTTGGAATGTCTTCTGCTGATGTGCAGGCTGCTGCAGCAAAAGGTTCTACAGTCAACATTATTACTTATTACAATGAAGTCCAAAATCAACGGCAAAGAACCCAAGAAGTTGCTTAAAAATAGCCATTAAGAGCTATGGTTGTAGAAGTTTGGGCAGTGTGGCCACACTGCCCAAGAAGTTAAATAGCAAGGTAATTATCGCTATACCCCAATAATCGATTTAATCGCCTCGTAACTGGGCTTTAATTGCCCGTACATCCTTTTATACACCTTATTGTAAAGGTCATTGTAGATCTTTTGATTGGCGGGTACGGGCTCAAAACGGTCGGCAACATGGGTCATCAGTGCTACCGCCGTGTCAAAGTCTGGATGAGTGCCGGTGCCAACCGCCGTGGCGATTGCAGCGCCCAGCCCAGAGGCTTCGTAGGTGTGGGGGCGCTCGACGGGCATACCAAAAACATCAGCGGTGATCTGCATAATCTGATTACTCTGGGAGCCTCCTCCCGAGACCACCAGGCGGCTCAGGGATTTGCCGCTGCGTTTTTCCAGAAGTTCTTTGCCCTCGCGCAGGGCATAGGTCAGTCCTTCGATCATGGCGCGATACATATGAGCTCTGGTATGCACATCGCTAAAGCCTAGGATAGCGCCCTTGGCTTCAGGCCCCGCACTATTTGTCCCGGTTCCCCAGTAAGGCTGTAATGTTAGACCCATTGAACCAGCTGGCACGGCTTTAAGCAGATCATCAAACAGGACTTCTGGGGCCACGCCGGTTTTATCAGCCATGGTCTGTTCGCGCAGGCCAAATTGCTGTTTAAACCAATTGACCATCCAGTAGCCGCGCTCAACCATCACCTCGACATTAAAGGAGCCCGGGATAACGCCGGGATAGGCTGGGTGATAGGCTATAGCCTCTAAATATTTATCGCTGGTGATATTTAATGTGGCCATGGTGCCATAGCTTAGACTACCGGTCTCTGCATCCAGACAGCCGGTGCCCAGCACTTCACAGGCTTTGTCCGAGCCGCTTGAGATAACCGGCAATCCAGCTGGAATACCGGACTGCTCTGCGGCTTCTGGGCTAATATGACCAAGTATTTCCCCTGCTGGTTTTAATTCAGGGAGCATCTCGGCAGTAATAGGTACAGCGCGCCATTTCCAATCTGATGCCGCCGCCCAACCAAGTTCTTTAAAGTCAAAGGGTACATAGCCCACCTGGCTGGCAATAGCATCTGTGTACTGACCGGTGAGTCTGTAGGTCTGGTAGCCGGAAAGCAGCAGGAATTTATCCACTTTATCCCATAGCTCGGGTTCCTCCTGGGCCATCCAGCTGGCCTCTGCCTGCTGGTGAACCTGATCGACAAAGCTCTTGGCTTTAATCAGGGTCATCAGCGCCGATTCGACAGCGCCAAGTTGTGGTTTGGTATCGACCTGGCGCTGATCCATATAGGTGATGGCAGGGCGCACTGGCTTGTGGTCTGCATCCATGGGCACAGCAGTAGCCCGCTGTGTAGTGATAGAAACGCCGCGAATGTCCTCGACAGGAAAATCCAGCATAGGCCAGAGATTTTGGCAGGCTTCGCAGAGTGATGACCAAAAGTACTCGGCTTCCTGCTCTGCCCAGCCAGGCTGGGTAGAAAAGTAGGGTTCAATATCCACTTTGCTTTTTGCAATCAGAGCGCCAAACTGATCAAAGATCATTGCGCGAACACTCTGAGTGCCATTATCTATGGCTAGAAAATAAGTCGGTTTAGTCATAACTGCCACCGTTTTTATTATGGGTAGTACTGGTTATTTTTTTTGGTCAGGAAAATAGTAAAAGCGCTGCCAGATATCCTGGTAGCGGGTTAGTTCAGACTGCCAGTGCTGCTCGTCCCAGCCCAGCTCGGTTATACATATATCTTTAAGCGGTGCAAATATCTCAGCGCCGCCATTGGCCAGACACATGCCCAGCCTGGTGCGCCGCAGCAGCAGGTCATCAAGATGCTGCACCTGTTCATGGCGTACCGCCCAGCGACATTCCGCCAGGCAAAATTCGGTGTCGCCAATAGGTCTCTTTTCTGCGGCACTAGCCTCAGCCAAAATGGCCTGTGCGCTATCTCCGTAGCGTCCCAGCAGGCGCTG
>DDCQ01000100.1:0-24750 GCA_002334915.1 Porticoccaceae bacterium UBA2002 | reverse complement strand
TATCAAATGCTGTTGCGGCGGGTAGTTTGTTAGCCGCTGCCTGCAGAGCATCCAGGGCAATTAATCTAAAGGTAGTGAGCTTGCCGCCGCTGACGGTAATCAGACCATTGTCCGACCAGGTCGCATGATCCCGGCGCTCCTTTGAGGGGTCTTTGGCATTCTCAGAACCTATTACCGGGCGCACACCGGCCCAGGTTGAGATTACCTGATCTCGGGACAGTGGAGTCCCGGGGAATACTGCGTTATAGCCATCGAGTAAATACTGGGTTTCTTCGGGAGAGATGCTGGCTTCAATATCCAGATCCTCATGATGATCCAGATCTGTGGTGCCGATCACCGTGGTGCCCTCCCAGGGATAAATATAGACACCGCGTTTGTCTTGGGGGTGCAGCGTGGTTAGCACATCGCTTACAGGGCAAAAACTTTTGGGAATGATCAGATGGCTGCCGCGCAGTGGCCGCACGCGCTTTTCTGGATTGAGCTGGTTGCGCAGATTATCAGCCCAGGCACCGGTGGCATTAATCACCACAGGGGCATGTAAGTTGATGGTATCGCCCCGTTCCACATCCTCTAGCATCAGGCCGCTGACCTGATTGTCGGTCATTAGCAGCTCTCTGACTTTGCAGTAGTTAAGTGCCTGACCACCATGAACCATGCTCTCTTGCAGCACTCGAAGCACCAGCCTTGAGTCATCGACCATGGCGTCGGTGTAGTAGCATGCGCCCTTTAAATTTTTGGTTTCAACGCCGGGGAAATGTTGCTCCAGCGCCTTATTATTGCAGTAGCGATGATCGCGAATATGGGCCAGAAAATCATAGATAGTGAGAATAACGCTCATGGCTAAACGGCCGGGAAAATTGCCCTTGCCCAGAGCAAAATAAAAGGCAATGCGGTCCACCAGCCCCGGGGCTTCTTTTAGCAGGCGCTCACGCTCTTGCAGCGAATCCTTAGTCAGACTTATATCGCCAGCAGCCAGATAGCGCAGGCCACCGTGGACCATTTTTGAGCTGCGGCTAGAGGTGCCCCAGGAGAAATCCTGCTGCTCCAATAACAGCGCTCTGTAACCGCGGCGCACAGCCTCACGCAACACACCGGCACCGGTAATGCCGCCGCCAACAATAATCATATCCCAGTCGAGAGATTGACCATTGCGCATTGCTGTCAGTAAAGAATCGCGAGAGGAGTTCTGGCTCATATAATGATTGCTCTGTACTTATTACTTATGACTTGGTATCCGGCAAAAGCTTGCCCGGGTTCATCTGGCCTCTGGGATCAAATAGTTCACAGAGACTGTTAATAGCGGCAATACCCAGCTCACCCTTTTCAGCCTGCAGATAGTTGCGATGATCTGCACCTACCCCATGTTGATGGCTGATGGTGCCTCCACAGGCAATAATCTGTTCAGCACCCGCTGCCTTAAGTTTATGCCAGCGCTGCAGCGCCTGCTTATAGCTATCGCCAAAGCGATACACATAGGTAGTATAAATGCTGGAACCCTGACCATAGACATGGCTTAGGTGGGTGTAGGCATGCACCTGCTCGCCCTCATCCGCCAAACCAGTGCGAATAGCGTTTTCAATTTTATCTACCGACTCTGAGACTGTGGACCAGTCAATGGCTGTTTCCATAGTATCCACAGCGTAGCCTGCGGTGCCCAGTGGATCGCGGACATAGGGCGCGCGGAAGCGACCATGGGCCCAGTTATCGCCCAGTCCAGATTGATCTGCAGCACCACCCTGGGCGCTGCACAGTTCTATGGCTGTCTCTCTGGCATGGACACAGTGTTTGGCGCTGCCTGTTACGCCAAAGGTCATCATCACTTTGCCTGAACCTATGCCCTTTTCGGCCAGAGCGGCTTCAAGAGAGGCAACCCCCGCAGTATCTTCTCCAGCTCCCATATGTAGCAGGCTAGTGGTTTCCAATGGGTTACTGAGGCGCACCATGGATAGAGCAACGCGCTGCTGCACCAGTAATCGTGCGGCAGTGAGACCAACTTCCCAGGAGGGGAAGAAAACCACCTGAAACTGCTCGGCTTCAGGTACTGGGGTCACGCGCACTGTGACCTGAGTAATAATGCCCATACGACCCTCAGAGCCCAGCACTATCTCGCGAATATCCGGGCCCGCAGAGGAAGCCGGAATGGTGGGGATATCCATGGTGCCCTTCAGGGTTTCAATGCTGCCACCGGCAAACATGGCTTCAATGCGACCATAGTGCAAAGACTGTTGGCCGCTGGAGCGACTGGCCACCCAGCCGCCTACAGTGGACAGTTCCCAGGATTGGGGGAAATGCCCGAGAGTAAAGCCCTCGGCTTGTAGCTGCGCTTCAATTTCTGGTCCCGGAGTACCAGCGCCAAAGGTCGCTAGCTGGCTCACAGGGTCAAGCTTAAGGAGCCTGTTCATTTTTGCCATACTGATAGTCAGTACAGGGCGGGCGCTGGCATTGGGGTTGATATGGCCAACCACGGAGGTACCGCCACCATAGGGAATAACATCAATATCATTGTCGAATGCATGCTGCAGAAGTTCGCGCACCTGCTGGCTGGACTCGGGCTGGGCAACGCCATCGGGGAAGGTGCCAATATCACCACTGCGCATGGCCAACCAGTCGGGCAGGCTCTGGCCGCGGGCATGGCGGACTCTTGTTTCCGGGTCCAGACTAATTAGGGGGTGCTTGTCTAGTCGCGATGTTGGAACCTTGGCTACCACCTCTTCCAGACTAGCCTGGGGCAGGGAAACTCCCGGTCCGATAAGTGCACCCAGCAGCATTTTCAAGCCACTGTTAAGGGTCATCTTTAGCTCGCTATCTTCATTTCCCCAGCCGTTCCAGAGTCGCATACTGTTCACCTTTATAGGTATTATTTTTAGTTTAAAGGCATAGAAAAAATGCCCTTTGGTGACTAAACTCTGTGCCTGTTAATTGCGTAAAATTTTAACGGTTGCTGCAGAGCTAAGTCATACTATAGTCATTAATGTCCATAATAAAGCAGTGGAGAAAATGATCACTGTCGCAGTACGACAGAGAAGTCACTATTTCGGTCAGCCACAGTTTTCAGTAACAGGATAACAAAAAGACATATGTTAGAAACCAGCGATGATAGCCTGGCCTCAGTGCCCGCTATTAATCAGTATCTAAAGTCGGCACAGGCTTGCGGAGTAGATTATTTTCCTCTGCTGGAGCGGGCTGGTATCGATGCAGAAATACTGGCGGACAACAATAAACATATCTCTGCTGCCGCTATGGAACATCTGCTGGAGTTGCTTATTGAGACAAGCGGCGACCAGTGTTTTGGCCTGCATGCCTCCCAGTTTACCGAGCCCTCATCCTATTCAGTGCTGGGGTATATCTGCATGAACTGCTCTACACTTCGCATGATTCAGGCCAAGATTCCTATTTTTGAGAAAATTGTCGGTGATATGGGTGTGACCAGCGTAGAAATCGCTGATGGTTTTGCCCTGCAGCGCTGGCACTGCAAATTTAGTAGCCCCCAGGCCAAACGTCATGAGGTTGAGCATGTGCTGGGTTCCTGGGTCATCTATGCACGCAACTTTCTTAATTTTGAGCCCCATGATGCGGTCTGGTTTGAGCATGAGCCTCCGGCTGATCCTGCCTTGCTGGCCGACTATGCCGAGGTGTTTGGTTGTGAAGTTCTATTTAATCAGCCCGCCAGTGGTCTGCGCATAAGGGAGTCGAAACTGGATATGCCCTTGCCCCAGGCCAATGAAAAGCTATTGGAGATGTTGCTTGAGCACGCCACGAGTCTATTGGCGGAGATCACACAGCATCACCGGGTGTCTGATCAGGTAAAGAGTTTGTTGCGACTGATGCTTAAACAGCAGACGCCGTCCAGTACCATCATTGCCGAAAAGATGGGCATGAGTAGTCGCACCTTGCAGCGAAAATTGGGAGAAGAGGGCACTCATTACAAAGACGTGCTCAATGAGCTGCGCCTCGAGTTGGCTCTGTACTACCTAAAAAATACCCAGCTCAATCTGGACAGCATTGCCTACGAGCTGGGTTATGCAGAGGCGCGGTCTTTCTATCGCAGTTTTAAACAGTGGACTGGCCGCACCGCAGGTTCCTACCGCAGCGACCAGTGACTACTAAATAAGACCCTGTTGCTGAGCCCAGGTTTTGGAGCGCTGCATACCCTCATCAAAGGGCATCTCTGGTTTCCAGCCCAGTATTTTCTCAGCCTTGGCAATACTAAACCAGCTCTTGGTGCAAAGCTGCACCACAGTGGCTGTTGAGGCCTCATTGACACCGCCGGTGAGATTGGCGATTTTGGTAGCCGCTGCTGCTGCAAACAGTGCCAGCCCGGTGGATACCGCCAGAGGTCCGCGCTTATTCATCCAGCTGTAATGGTGGCTAAAGAACTCCTTGGTGGTGATATAACCCTCACAGGAAAGATTAAAAATTTCCCCGCTGGCCTCTTTGGTAGAGACGGCCAGGGCAATGCCACGAATCAGGTCATCGATATAGATGGGGCGGAAGAAACCCTCGCCTTTGGCCGGCAGCATAAATTGCCCCTTATTAATGGCCTCTATCGGAAGGATGACCCAGGGGCGGCTGCCCGGACCATAGACATCTCCGGGACGAATAATCACCAGTTCCATTGCGCTGTTAGCAGTGGCTGTCAGTACTGTGTGCTCTGAGGCTAGCTTGGTCAGCACATAGCTGCCGCCATCGGCATGAACAGGCTGGGTTTCGTCCAGCTCTCCCTCTGCGGAGTTGCCGTAGGCTACGATTGAAGAAATCTGTACAAAGCGCCGCACCTTATATTTTTCTGCAGCGGCCACCAAGTTGGCTGTAGCCTGAACATTGACCCGCCACATATCTGCATCTGCAATCGAATTGGATACCAGTGCCGCTGTATGCACCACTACATCGCAGTCCTTAAGCTGCTCGCTGATGGTTTCAGGCTCGGCAATATCGCCCTGGATAATGTCATCGCCGTTGCCACAGAGGTCAACACCCACGGCGGCAATGCCCTGAGCCTTGTAATATTGCATCAGCTGATTGCCGATAAAACCATTGGCGCCGGTGATCAATACTTTTTTGGGTTGTTTCTGAGCCATGCTGGTTTTCCTTTTTATTTTTATTGTGAGGAGAATTGACTTAAATTCTTACGGTAGAAGCTCCCTGCAAGCCGGGCCAGTGCCATTTTTGAAAACAGATGAGTGATGGCTGCTGTAAACCGATTTGCAAACCCTGGAATCCAGGTCGCCTTGCCTTTGAGGCAGGCATTGATGCCCTGTTCTGCGACGTCGGCAGCCGACTGCATCATGCCATCTGGTATCGCCAGCTTGGCCCCCTGCTGGGGGTTATCCATCATCTTGGTCGCTGTGTAACCGGGGCAGAGCGCAGTGACTGTGACACCAGTACCCGCCGCTTTAAGCTCATTGTGCAGTGCCTGGGTAAAGGACAGCACAAAGGCTTTGGTGGCCGCATAGATATTTTGATTGGGTATGGGCATCCAGGCGGCCAGAGAGGCGACATTGAGTATATGACCGCGCTGTCTTGAGGCCATATCATTGGCAAATAGATGGGTGAGCGAGGTCAGTGCCAGCATATTCACAGTCATCATATTTTCCTGAGCGCCGAGATCCAGTTGGGTAAAAAAGCCATTGTGCAGCAGCCCTGCATTGTTGATTAAAAAATCAACCTGCAGGCCTTCTTTTTGGGTGGTCTTAAATAGCGCCTGCGCCGCTTTGGGTTTGGATAGGTCGCTGCTGATCACGGTGCATTTGACGCCGTGCTCTGCGACCAATGTCGCGCTGATTTCCTTAAGCACAGCTTCGCGCCGTGCCACCAGAATAAGATCGTAGCCGCGGCTTGCCAGAATTTTACTAAACTCCAGACCTATGCCGTCAGATGCGCCTGTGACTAATGCTGTGGACATAATTTTCCCCTTTTTTATTTTTTATAATCGACAAAAATTGGTGATGACCAGGCTCGCTGACTCTGTGGCTCATGGCACTCGTCATTGATGTCCAGGCGGTAGTCACCAAAGCACATATCCGTGTCCACGGCCTGACCATTTTCGTCAAAGCTGGTACGCAGATTGTCGCCATTAATTGTGGCGATAGGTTCTTCCAGAGCGCGCACATAGTAGAGTGCATCGCGGCCCTGGGTGACAAAGTCAGGGTCTTCAAATTCGATGGTACAGCCCTCTGCAGAAGGCTCGCAGTCAAACAGGCGCCAGCTATCTTCAATAAGCGGCGCGATTGATTCACCGGCTACTGATTGGGGGCGAATTTTAATCACTTCGATACGATCAATTTGATAGCGCTCATCAGAGGGGTAGTAGCATTCACCCTGGGACATTTTTTCCAGATGCTGTTTTTCCAGAGCATTGACCACATAGTCCGGGCAGCCGGGCAACTGCTTAAAGGAGCCAATGGCTCTGGCGCGAAAACGCGGCACCGAATCCATATTGACCGAACTGCCCATGGGCACTGATACATCCCCCTGCAATAGATCAAACCACAGCAGCATACGATGGCCACTGGTGCCATAGACTTCACGGCGCTTCATGGCATCCCAGATTGCATCTCGACTGCGTCCCTTAGAATGCACTGCGGCCAGTCCACCCACATTTAGGAATGAGGTGGTGCGCTCAAATTCCGAGGCAAATAGCTTGGCGCTAACCGGGTCAATTTCATCGGCGCGCAGTGATTTTGAGGCATATTCACTTCTTACCGCGGAGCTGGCAAAGATCGTTTCCCAGAACGGGCTGCGCACTCCGGTGGCATCCGAGGTATTTAACCGCTGCTGCTGTTTAAAACCATGACCGGCGCGGGCTGAATGGGTATCGGTAGAGCCAATAAAGCCCCAGCGATATCGCAGCGGATTTTCGGGATCATCGAGATTCTGCAGCGCCAGTCCATATTGCACCGACTTCTGTGGGCGATAGTTAAACGCGGGTAGAAAAATATCCCTTGCCTGACCTGCATCCAGCCAGTCTTCTGCAGTGCTGCCCGGAACGGTCATAAAGCCCTGAATACCATCTACCTGAACAAAATTATGCCGGGCTTCAATGGTCCTAGCCTCGCACTCTTCGGGACTATTGTCTTCAACCAGACAGCGTTGGCGAATAATTTCTCCTGCCTGCCAGCAGCTGGGCAAATAGTTTGCCTGGGGTTCCGGGCACACCCATTCGCCAACATCATTGAGTTCGCGCACGGCAAAATCTCTAAACTGTTCTGAGTTGCCATGGCCAGAATAGACCTCAATTAAGCGAGTTTTTTGTGCATCTATATTCTCTGCGGTCAGCTGATGGCTCCAGCTTGAATTGGGTGGACTATAAAAACCCCAGGCGGTGCCATGGGGTACTACTATATTGTCAAAACCCCATTCATCCAGCTTGGCAAACAGGTCGCCGGGGGTGGCGGCGGTTTCATAACATTCCAATGGCAGGTCCGGGCTGGCGGTTTCTGGATCGCAGGCAGGCACAGCGGCCATCTGCATCACCCAATCATTATAGGAAGCGTAGTAGTCGCGGTGGCGCGGGTCTAACAGACCCAGCAGACTGGACTGTTTGCCGGAGCCTGAGCGAGCGGCTACAGTGGCAACTCCTACACCCACAGAGGCAATAGGCCGGGCAGGCAGTTTGTCTGTGCTGTCGTCTTTAAACAGCACATTGTGATGGCCATAATGGGTCTCAGCAGTACCGCCGACCTGAGTCCATTCCCAGCCGACAAAAGCAGCAATATCCGGGTTGGCAGGGTCGCCAGCCAGGCGGTTGCACTGCTGCACCGAGTCTATGCCATCGCGCCACTGGCGGGGAGTAAAACTTTCGGCATGGTCGGTGAGAAAGTAGAAGTCCAGCTGAGAGACAAAGCGGGCGTAGTCGCAGGCATAGGCTGGAGGGTAGGCACCAGAGGCGCCGTGCATCATGGGCAGACTGTACATAAAGGCATCGGCCGAATTGGTGGTGTGCACATGGGTGTCACCAAATAGAATCTGCTTGTCGTCCCGCATTGCAGAGATTGCTCGCTCAGCGATCACCGCCGTGGGCAGACTGGCTTCGCTGACCTGTCCAAACGCCAGGGGAGTCTCGCTCCAGGCCTGGTTGGGATCGGGGAAATAACCTGGCAATAGTTTGTAGGCTGCATCCGGCGCAGCGCCGGAGAAAAAAACAATGGCGGCCACTGCCACCCCTCCAGTGATCATTAATACCCGTTGCAACATAATGGCATCCTCTTTTTTATTGTTATCTTGTTTAAATATTTAGGCGAAAGCCGGTCCATAGCTGCGAGCAATAAACCAGTATAGTCCCAAGCCACAGAGCAGGGCAGAGCAGAGATCTGCCGTTGCACTGGTAATTTTTTTATATTGCTTTAGCTTTAAATAAACGATCCATAGGACGACAACAATCAGTAGCTGTCCCAATTCTACCCCTATATTAAAGCCTAACAGGGCAGGCCATAGCTGTTCATCAGGCAGGCCCACCTCTTGCAAAGCAGCGGCAAAGCCAAAGCCATGGATCAGGCCAAAGGCCAGACTGAGTACAGGCCTTATTTGAAGGGTGCTGATGTTGCTGTTGGTTGGCAGGTAGCTGAGGGTAAATAGTATCAGGCCGAGAAGGCTAAGAACCGGCAGTGTAGAGGTCACCAGCTGACTTATTGATAACAGCAGCATAAGCCCAAGAATAGCTGTAGTCCCATAGGCTATTTGCCGATTAGCCCCGGTTCGATAGCCAATATTCTCTGCCGCTACCAGAGCAATGGTAAAGCCTATTAGCGCTTCAACAATAGCAGTTTCAGGGCTGACCCAGCCCAGCACTGCCAGGCTAAGGGTGATGCTGTGGCCCAGCGTAAAACCGGTTACCAGCCAGATAATATCGCGAAGGTTGCGCATCATAAGCAGCAGGGCCAACAGAAAAGCAATATGGTCGACCCCGGTAAAAATATGCTCCATACCCAGGGCGGTGTACTGGGTAAAGTCCCGTTCGAGACTATCTGACCAGTGGCCCTGAGTCAGGGCAACCTCATGTTGTTGGCGACTCTCTGTAAACAGATATTCCTGCGCCGATTCTCCGGCAGCAGCGATACGAGCATAGTGAACATGGGTTGAGGCCACTGGGAAAAAGCTTCCAATCTGAATTATTGGTGGTTTTTCTGCAAGGGACCCGGGGCAGTTAAAGCTGGCGCCGAGACGAAGATAACCGGGCTTGGCGCTCAGGGGGACAATTCTATTGCCATTGCTGAGACCGCATTGGGCATCTCCCTGGGTGACAGACAGGGTTGCAGATAAATGTTCAGCCAGCACTGTTTCAAGGGAGCTGTGGCGATTATCTAGAAGCCTGGTTGCTTCCCGGGCTTGGACGGTAAATAGCATCTGCAGCTGATTATTATCAATCGTCCATTGGGAGAATGACTGACTGCGATTGTGGGCGTCCGCTGGCAGGCCGATAAACAGCAGCAATAGCAGGCTGAGAAAAGAGGCCCTCATGGTTGGCCTCCAATCTGTATATCTGCGCTGTTGCGCAGCTCAATAAGATAGTCTTGCAGACCATTGTCAGAATCTTGCTTTACTGCCGCTCGAGCCTGTACATCAAGACCGGCCAGTACTGACTGCAAGACTGCGCTGCGGACTTTTCTGTCAGCGCGCAGAAGGTCTTGTGCAATACCGTACTGCACCAGAAGCTCCTCCTGAATCAATCGTTCGAGAACCAAAATGCGGTCTTCTGCAGTTAATGGACTGCGTTTGCCGCTGGCCATTAAACCGAGTGCGCGCTGGTAGTCCAGCTGACGGATTTCAGTGTGATTAACACGGGCGGCGCTGTCCGTGGGCAAAGATCTACTGTCCTGCCACCAACCATTGGCCTCTAATCCACCCAGGGCAATGCCTGTTGCTGCTGCCAGTGCCAGCAATTTTAGGCTAAGTTGATCAGAGCGTTTCATTATTGTGCGCCCTCAGTTGCAACTGAGCTATTAATGAGAGGGCTGCTCATGACCGGGCTATTATGGACCGGCTGATGGGTTGTGATATCAGCCTGTTGCCAAAGCTGGTTAAGGCGATTGCTTAGCGCAATATCGCGCCCGCGACGCTGGTACTCGGCTTTGATACTTTGGCGAATCGTTTGATAGCTGGGTGTGCGGGCTTTCTGAATAGCGGTTACCTGTACATAATATAAGCCGTCGGCTTTCTGTAGGGGCAGGCTAATCTGATCCTGATCCAGCTTTTCGATGTGGCTGACAAGACTTGCACCCAGATAGCGGTGCAGCGCAGGTATGGATAAAAGGTTTGGCGGCAGCACAGGATCCAGTTGCAGACTTTGACTGATATGATTCAGATTTTTACCCTCGGCGAGCATTATTTGCGCTTGCTGGATACTGCTTTTACTAGTTAGGCGCAAAGCGTTAACGGCTATTTTTTTCGGCTGGTCAAATATAGAGCCATAGGTTTGATAGAACTCGCGCAGCTGGGTATCTGTCACTGGCTGTTGCAAAAAATTATTGGTGATCTGATTAATAGCAGCTGCGGCCATCACTTTGCGCAGCCCGGGATCTGTTGTGGTCAAGCTCAGGGCCTTAGCTCGTGCCAGCAAGAGTTCCTGGTCGATTAGAAGCTGTACTGCAGTGGATCGCTGGTCTGCACTGAGTTTGTTGTAGGGCAGGGCCCATAGCTCCAAAGCCAAGCTGTCAGCATCTTTAATGCTGATTGGCTGCTGGTTGACTAATGCGACGACAGAACTGTCGCCATTGCTGGTTGATAGCTGTTGTGACAATGTGGCTCCCAATAATGCTAACAGCAATCCGGCGCAGGCTATTAGCCCGCGGATGGCGATATTGGTTCGCGCTGTGCCGTTGCTTGCATTCATGCAGATGCTTCTCGGAGCCGGTTTATATAGCCTGAATTTTGTTGGCCATACCTTCTTATTTTGCTGGATCATGATAACCCAGTGTCACCTGTTGTCACTGTCGAAAGCAGTCATGGCTGTTACAAAAGCGGACAGGCAATTAATTAAAGGCATAAAAAAAGGACGGGGGATACCCGTCCTTTTAGGTCTAACTACTAGCCTTAGAAGCTATAGCTGAATCGCGCGCCATAGATTTCGCCAGGTGCCATGTAGCGGAAGTGGGCACCAGAGGCAAGGGGAGTATCTGCCGCACCAGCTGCAGTGATCTCATTTGTGACGTTGCGACCAAAGAACATTAGGTCCCAGTCATCGCCCTTAAGACCCAAGCGAAGGTTGACTTTTTCGTACCCTTTTTGGACGTCAATTGGATCCAAATCACCTGTCATGAAGTAATCATCAACGAAGTTGACGTCAATACCGGCATACCATACGGTGCCGTTCGACAGGGTGCTAACGTAGTCAGCAGTGAGAGATCCTTCGAAATCCGATCCAAGCTGGCCACCTGAGATATCTTGACTAGAGCCTGAAGGGGTCCCATCACCAAGGAACTGCTGCTGGCAACCTGCCGCTATGGTAACGGGGCTATCAGAACGCAGTTCACCCAGAGGCGCCGCTTCATTAAGAGCTAGAAGGGCAGAAGCTTGAACAGCAGTACAGCCAGCCGAATCAAAGCTTCCGTATTCGCCATCCAAGAATGACAGGCTGGCGCCGAGGTAAAGCTTGTCGGTTGCCTGCCAGGCAAGATCCATCTCGAGGCCAGAGATGTTTGAAGACGCTGCGTTAGCGACCACAAAACCCAGACCCACAAAGGTTGAAACCTGTTGATCTTCGTAGGTGCTGTCGAAGTATGCCCAGTTGAAGTTCATTGCTCCATCCATGAAGACATGCTTACCACCAATCTCCCAAGACTCGGCCGATTCATCGTCGTATTCAAAACCGATACCAGGCACATTCCTCAGAACAGTCCCGTCCTCCTCAATAACAGGATTCTGGTCATCAACTGAGTTGAATCCTCCACTCTTGAACCCTTCTGAGTAGCTAATGTAAAAGTTGTTAGTGTCTGATTGAGCCCACTGAAGGTTTACTGCAGGTACTAACTGATCCGTATCTCGTTTCTCGTTAAATGAGTGGGCGTAGACTCCAAACAGCGAGTCCTGTAGCAATGCAAGCATTGGATTTGCATCGGGCGTTGCATATCCAGTAGCGCTAGAGGTAAGGTCAGCAGATGCGATGGCCGTCTTTTCTTCCTCTGTATAACGAACACCTGCTGTTAGCGTTAGGTCATCAGTAAGGTCGTACGTACCTTGAAAGAAGGCGGCTGTAGTATCGGTCTTCTGGTTGTAGTAGCTCACTCTACCAGCCTGCGACCACATCGTAGCGCCTTCGACACCAAAACCGCCGTAGACTGCAGCAGTCTGTGGATTTTCGGGGAATAACCAAGCATCAACGGTCTGCTCTATTTGTAACTCAGTCATGCCTGCTGTTACACCCAAAGCGTCCAAGCCTGCGGCAGCAATTGCGTCGATTGGAATTGCCAAGAATGAATTTGTTCCTCCTTGCCCATAAGTAGCGCCCATGCCCGTGACCAGGTTTACGAGGGCAGGCTGGCTGAGCGTTCCATCGACCTGAACAACACGGTCAATTTCTTGCTCGGACTCAGACCAGTAAACGCCGGCAACGAACGAGAAGCGCTCATCAGTTGGTGAAGAGATTCTGAATTCTTGGCTAGTTTGCTCATAATTAGAGATATCAGCGCGACCAACAAACTGAAGAGGTAGCCAGTCCGCGTCAATGCCGTCCTGATAGTCATAGGTATTTCGGCCTGTTACCGAGTGAAACGAGTACCCGCTGTCCGACTCAATGTCGATAACTAAAGACGTGTCTGCAGTTTCAGTATAGGTCCCCTCTGGACGCTCTCCACCATTGTCACACGAACTCGCTGAGTTGCTACCGATGCCGTACCGCCCTTCCGCCTTAACATGCTCTTCCAGTGCACAGCCGCCCAGTGTGATTGAATCTCGATACATGGTGGTACCGTCGTTGGCGTTGGTCTCTGCTCCGTACTCTGGGTATGCGAGCCCCATAACAGCAAACATCAATGTGTCGGCTGGTCCAACAGGATCATTCGGTAGCCAGTTCATTTGGGTGCTGTTAGCCCCGAGACGCTCGAAACTACTCTCCGCATGAGTGAACTTAACGGAAGTATTTTCGCCCGGGTTCCACATTGTTGTGAAGCGCCAAATTTCTTCATCGGTCGACGGCATATCGGATGGTGCACCCGGCATGGCATTTTTCATGTAGCCGTCGTCGGTCTGGTCCCTGAAGGCAAGTCTGAACGCAAGATTGTCTGACGGAGAGTAGTCCAAGCTACCTTCAATCATTTCTCCGTTATTGGACTCAGCGGTCACAGCAATTTTGCCGCTTATGCCATCTTGGCCCATTTCAGGTTCCGCAGTCGTTACATTTATAGCACCCGCCAGCGTATTCTTACCAAACAGAATCCCTTGAGGGCCTCTCAAAACTTCAACTTGCTGAAGGTCAAACAAGCCTGTTCTGATCTGTCTGCTTTTCCCGTAGTGTACGCCATCCACATAAACACCAACTGATTGCTCAAATGATTGGTTCGCACCAACGCTGATCCCGCGCATTGTAATAATGGTGTTTACCGCATTTTCACTAATGCTTAGATTGGGAACGTATTCAGACAGGCTCTGGAAGTCAGTGACACCAGCGTCCTCAAGCCTGTCACCGCTCACGGCAGTCATGGATATAGGCACGTCCTGAAGGCTTTCAGCACGTTTCTGTGCTGTTACGATAATTTCTTCCAGTTGAGCACCATATGCGCCACTTGACGCGGCAGCAACTGCCAACGCCAGACTGGATAAAGTGCGGATTGATTTCTTGTTCATATACTTCCCCTCGGTTTTTATTATTTGGCAGCTTTGCGCTGACTATTATTGTGTCGGCACATAAGCGCCAAGCTTTTTATTTTATAAGTGATGGCTTAATAGCTTCAGTAAGCTGCTCACTTTCACAGAGATGGACTCTCTTAACACCACTGTGCGGATGAGATTAGCACAAAAAAATCTGTAATGCATGCCCTGTCAAACCCGGCCATATTTGTAGCTATATCGGACAGTTCGAACTGTTTTTGTGCTTTGTCACATGAACCATTGGGTGTGCAAACAAAGAGATAGCCCAACGATTACTATTAGGACGGGCGAGTGAGAGGATACCTCCTAGTCAAATTAGAATACGGTTTAAAATTGAGATGCTCAGCCAGCATTGGGCTGACCCAAAATTTCAGTTAGCCTCTCCAGACAGCCTTCCATGCTGGTGCGGATAAATGTTTCGATTTCAATCGGTGCCACTGTCGTTTCCCATAGCAGTCGGCAGCCATCGGCATTAGGAATGATTTCAATGCTGGCATGATGGGATTCCAGTGGTGCCGGGGTTTCAAAACAGGAATACTCCATGGTTTTGCTATCTTCATCTCGACTGAGAATACGTTCTTTGATATCTCCGGCACCGGGCAGGTGCAGGGATCTGACTTCGCCATCAAAGGTGCAGCTTGTTACGCCGGGTACCCAGTCGATGCGATCTGGTGTTCCTATAATAGCCCACAGCTGGTCAGCGGGGGCATTGAATTGGTGGTCAAACTTTACTGACATGGTGGCTGCTCCATTGTTCTTCCCTAAGTTAATGACGGAAATTTTTTGATATTTATTTGAACTTTTGTGAACTGGGCTGTCGTATTCAGTGCAAGTAGTTTATTCCTTGCAAGTTTCGTGAAATAAAAACTCTCCCCGTAGTAAACAAGCCCTGATCTAATTATTGGATCAGGGTTTTTTTTAAGCCTCAAAATTAACAGCTGAAGCCCGGTCATTTATAAAATAATTTTTAATGGCTGTCGTGCTTAAATAATTCTGGCCTTCACCGCGTAGTAAATTTCTCAATCGCCTGACAAGTTGCTTCCAGAGAGGCAAGCAAAGGATCGATCTGTGCTTTGTGCCTTTGCCATTTGTCTGTTGCCGGCTGTGTCAGAGTTGTGTTGGACAATTTATTGGCAAACTGCATATGGCTTTTGCTGTGACTGTCGATTTCGGCAAAGTTCAGCAGCCGATCAATCTCTGATTGAGGGTTGGCAAGAAGGTCTTCATAACTGACAGTACAGTATTTTTCAGTCGGTAGTTTGGCTAAGTTTTGCACAATAGTCTGATTGCTCTGTTGCCACTGAAAGGCGGCTATCTCTGCTAAAGAGCACCCCACTAGCTCTCTCCAGCCCGGGGGCAGCAGAAAACACCAGCCAGGACGGTCCCAGCCCGGAAGTTCGGGAAATGTCATAAAGCGGCCTGTATCTAGCCCCAGAGTCCAGGCTTCTATGATGCTGGCAATATTTGGCTGGGGTGCCCGGTGCAGAAATATATATCTTGCGTCGGGAAAAACTTGGTCAAGGAAGGGTATATTCAGAGCATTGCGAGGGGTCTTTTCGATAAACTGTGTCGGGCGCTGGAGAAATAATTTGGGGTTCTGGAGAAAGCTCTGTTGCGATACATCGCGCAACAGGCAGGCCATATTATCGCGGAACAGTTGGATGCACTGTGGGTTGGCATGAGTTTCGTTGAGGCTGGCTGAATCCAGTGACTGGTTTTCTGCTCGTAGATGGGGGAAGTTACGAAATACTTTATGGCTCTCACTGCCGATCCAGCTGGTTTGCGGTAGCCGGGTTAGATATTCAAATAACAATGTGCTGCCAGATCTTGGTGCCGAAAGAATAATCAGCGGTTTGTGTAGTGCCTGATCAATCTGCGCCTGAGTTGCATAGGTTCTTAGTTGTTGCGATAACTGTTGGACCGCTGCGAGCTCATTCATAGGGATCAACTAGGCTTCAAAGCAGGTGCAGGGAATGGTCATGCGATCTGTGGCCATGCAGATTTCCGGATGACAGTCTTGACCAGGATGAACCTTGACTGCACAGCAGCATTGTTGGCCTGCAATAACCCAATCGAGCAGAAGATGTATGCGGGCGGCATCACTGTTGTTACTGACACTGTGCATGCGACGATTATTGATTTCTATCACTTCGCCCTCTGCCAGATAACGGGTTTCATTACCCACCTTAAACTCTACCCCCGGATTGGTGAGTAGAGGAATATGAATTCGGTGTGAATGGGCCAAAGAAAAATTCTTGTCTTGGTGAGCATCGATAGTGCCGCCCGGATTGAGTCGAACCAAGCTGGCTCTGACGCAATAGCCCGGACCGGATTGTGCTGCCAGCACTGATCCCTCGGGTGTCTGATCATAATGTTGGGCAACAAATTTAACCATTGGCATCAGCGCTGATTCAAAGTATTTAAATGGTTGCCGAACGGTGGGGTTTTTATGTCGAAAGTCATAGTCATAGACCAACCCAATAGTCTGAGTTTGGCGATGAACTTCGTATTTGGTCTGCCGTTCGGTGTCATCCAGCCAGGCCTGTGGGGGCAGTAATGCGATTAACCGCTTAAAATGGTCTACATCAATTGTGCCGATTTTATGAAAATTTCCGTTAAAGTTCATTTTAGGCTCTGGTTTTAATAGTTATTTTTCAGCTGTCGCAATGCTGTAACTGGATTAGTCGCTGTAACCCAATAATGCGCGCAAACCTGGCGCTGCATACTCGACCATCTGTTTTTGTTTGTCGGGCAATACATCCGGAATAACGTCGGTTAAGCCAGACAGGTTCTCTCGTGCGGTGCCGCTCTGTTTGCGGTCGGACCCCACTAGTACGCGCTCGCGCCAATCGTCGGGCAATGGGCCCATATTGGCCGCCAAAAATAAATCGCTGAAGAATGTCTCAGCCTTATCGGTTTCGAGGTTAGTCAGATTGTCGAGCAGATCTTCATATTTAATGACTTTGGCCTTGGTGGCCAGCCAGCCGACTGCATTGTGAGTGTAGATTTCATTCAGGTTGGGTGACTTGCCATGAATGCCCAGAATCATCATATTCAGAACCTCATCAATGGCGACATTGCCGCCTCTCAGGTGCTCGAGAGATCCTTGGAAGGTATCTGATAAAAAAAACCGCGCCCGAGCCAATACCCAGGTATAGGGGTCGCGCACCAGAACAATATGATTGACGTTGCGCAGAGCAATTGCTGAATCATCTGAAAACAGCAGGTGGCCCCAGGACAGTTTCGAGTTGTCGGGGCTAAATGCCGCCAGGTGTTGGCGCAGTATTGGAATTTGAATAAACGCATCATGGTACTGCTGATCAACCGCCACAAACATGCGCATAATATTGCGCAATAGATGAGTGCCAGATTTGGGGACCGAGTTGAGAAATACCGATTCGGTCAAAGGCGTCTGGTGATAGTTGCCGTTGAGCGAATTGAGGTTGTCCTGTTTGGCATTGATCGTTGGCATTATTGGATTCCTGGAGGCCGCTGGGCAGGTTGTTCGGTATTAGTTGAGTAGGAGCGATAAGTTTATATGCTTTTAAAAAACTATGCCTCCAAAAGGAGGCATAGTTTGTGTTGCTAAAGAACCACTAAAAAATTTAGAAGTTCTTGGTTACATTAACGAAGAACGAACGTCCTCTCCAGTTGTACTGGGAGTAGAAAGCAGAGTTACCCTCTGTACTGACCTGACCCAGGTTCAACGTAGTCAAGCGAGGTGGTTTGGTATTTAAAGCATTATTCACACCAAAGCGCGCCAGAACACCGGAGTCGTCGAAGGCTTTTGACACTGACAGATTGTGATAAACAACAGTATCTGCGCCTAGTACAAACCTTACAGGAGTACCGAATCTAGAACCCTCGTCTGTACCATAGTCATCCACATCAGATGCATCTCCAATGAAGTTCATGCCCCAGTAGTAGCTCCAATCGTTGTTACGCAGCTCTACAGACGCTCTACCAGTCCACTTGGGGTCACCCATGCGGCCGTTGTAGTCACGATTTGGAGAACCATCACGTACTAGGATTGAATCTTCAATCTGGAAAGTGTGCTGAGTGTCAAACACCAGCTCACCCCAGGGGACTTCGGTTGTGTACCGAGCAGAGAGGTCCCAACCACGGTTGGTTTGCTCTGCAATATTGATGTACTGGTCGTAGACGTTGTCAACTTTCATATCAACGGGATCACGCTCAAACAGATCACAGAGTGGGTCGTTGGGGAAGTTGACTGAGTTATAGCAGCCGAAAACAATCGAGCCGGCACCCAGTTGAGAAATCTCATCTTCCACTGTGATATCAAAATAGTCTACAGAGATGCTTAGGTCAGCAAACTCAGGTCGCCATACCAGTCCGATGGTATTAGTTTCTGAAGTTTCGGCTTCCAGCGTATCACCATTACCACCGGAGATAGTGGTTGCACTAATTGCTGCATAGTGGTCGCCATCAACTCCATCTGCCGCACAGTTGTCTGCAACACGCTGACTGATATCGCCGTCCTCAATTGCAGCTTCCCAATCAATACATGGATCGATTGAAGATTGGCGAGCAGAGGCTGTCTGATTAGCTAGGTACAGCTCATACAACGAAGGCGTTCGGAAGGACGTACCATTACTTGCACGGAGCTTTACCGTGTCAGTAATATCCCAGTTGATGCCTACTTTGTAGGTGTCGCCCGAACCGTAGGAAGCAACTTCAGTGTAACGCATCGAAGCATTGAGCGTCAGAGACCTAATGAAGGGCATGTCTTCGAGAAGAGGCATGTCAACTTCGGCAAAGATTGCTTTGGTACGGTCAGAACCAGCAGTAATGCCCGCTGTAGACGTCAAGGCTGCAAGGCCATCGCGGGTCAGCTGCCCCGGGGTGTCGATGATTTCATCCTTTTTGGTTTGGAAGCCCATCGCGAAACCCATGGTGCCTGCAGGAAGCTCCATTAGCGGGCCAGTCACAAATCCTTCAATTGACACCTGATTATACTCAGTAACACCTGTTTCCCAGGCAAAGAGATATTCCATTTGCTCAGGGGTAAAGTTACCAGCAAGGAATTGAGGATCAAACCAAGGCAGGTCAATACAGTCTGCTCCACTGGCTAGTTTGGTGCCCGCACAAAGGCCGGGCAACCAGTTGTTGCCTCGCATGGCGTCGTCCAGTACTTGCTGGCTCATGTACTCACCTTCGCTGCGCGACTTCTGGATAGACAGATCATAGGACCAGTCTGACCAGTCGCCAGAGAAGTTACCCATCAATCCTGCAACTACTCGAGAATAGTCTACGGTGATTTTGTTATCGTTTTGATCCGTTATGGGTGTCGAGCTCAGCCACTGATTACCAGTCCAGCCGTCAGCAGTGGGCGCTGAGTTACCTGTAAAGTAATCGCTTGACTCGTTGTAAGTGTACGACCAGAACTGACGGTAGCCGTTAACATAGTTCTCTCGTCGGTTTAGCAGAAGCTCACCATAGACAGTAGTGTCGTCATTAATATCAAACTTAGCTTCACCGTATACGGTGGTGAGCTCTGTTTTTGGAATTAATGACGCATCATCCTGAAATGGGTGGTCAGCATTGGTAACACCCATTGAATCTCTGTCATAGGCAACGGGATACCAGCCCGGGGGCGTATTCATGCTGCTGAAGTCTTCAAACGAATCGATATAGTTCCCCAGATCACCATCATAATCATACTGGGCTTTCGATCTTGAGGGGATTTCACCATCATAATCATAGATCCAGACATGACCCCAGAGCAGGTCAGTACAATGTGGATTACCTGTGCGCGGGTCTATAGTATCCGCTCGATCGCCGGTCGCTGGATCAAATACATATTCTTCACCACAATTAAAGTAGTCGCGATCGCCTTTTGCCAGTTCTTCTGCTTTGTAGTAGTCAGCCGTCATGCTGTAGTGCAATCGACCTACGGTGTCGCCAAATTTGAAGCTAACCCGGGATGTTTCACCGCCATCTTCACCTGGCTGAGAAAGAAAGGCATCAAAACTACCGCCGTCAGACTTGTCGGTAATAATATTCACAACACCGGCAACCGCGTCAGAACCATAAATTGACGATGCACCATCTTTGAGTATTTCTACGCGCTCAATTGCGTTTAAAGGCAGGACGTTGAGGTCAAAAGATGAAACCCCGCCACGAACACCCGCTGGTCCGGCACGACGGCCGTTCAGTAGAACCAGTGTTCGATTGGCACCAAGGCCGCGCAGGCTCAGAGTGGCTGCGCCTGTACCACCGTTTTGCACGAATGCAGTAGACGATGCAGCAGTCACCTGAGGTGAGCCTGCAGCGACGGTAGTAGTCTGTAGCAGAGTTGCGATATCTCCGATACCCTGTACTTCGGCGACATCCATTTGAATAACGTCCATCGGTGATGAACTTGAGAATACATCTCGTGAAATACGAGACCCTGTTACTAAAACTTCCTCTAATGCTTGCGGGCTTGCGGATGCAGCTCCAGATTCAGCTGTTACTGTTTCACTATCAATTTCGGATTGGGCCAATGCAGACAAGCTGCTCGCCATTACGAGCGAACCTATAGCATAGGCCAGTGGTGTTTTACGTATCATTAGGTTTATCTCCCCCACAAGTCTGTTGAGACTTACAAACAACTGTAAGACGCTACATCCTTGTTTTGAACTGTGGTTTTACTGTTAAAAGAATTATTATTTTAATTGCGTTTCTCTATGCAGAGTCACTGAAGTCACCCCTGCTTACGTTCGAGTATATCCCTGCAAAAAAAGCAGGTCAATACAAGAATATTGGCGCGATTAGGAGCCAATATTCTTGTCAAAAAAGGCCAGCAGTTTCTTAAATAACTCCTCTCTATTATCAACGCTGACAAAACCATGGCCTTCTTTGGCTTTTACCAGCCACTCGTAGTCAATGTCGCGCTTGTCCAATTCATCGCGCAGTACCTCTGCATGGGCAAAGGGTACCCGCTGATCATCTTTGCCGTGAATAATCATAACGTCTGCTTTTAGGCGATCCAGATAGGTGATTGGCGAGCCTGCCTTGCAGGATGCAGGGGAGTCGCAAATAGCCTCATTAATATAGTCGAGGCCGTCATCCCGGCGTTGAATATCACCCTTTTTAGACATAAGCTCAAGATCGTATACGCCCACGTAACCTGCTGTGCATGCATAGAGATCCGGCTCTTTCACTGCACTCATTAGCGCCGAATAACCTCCATAAGAGGCACCATAGATACAGACTCGCCCCTCTTCGGTAATACCAGCCTCAATAGCCCATCGCACTGAATCCGTCAGATCGTCCTGCATTTCTCCAGCCCACTGCTGAAATGCTGAGTACATAAAATCTTTGCCATAGCCGCCAGAGCCACGAAAATTAACCTGCAGTACGGCATAGCCGCGGCTGGCGAGCATCTGCACTTCTGGGTTAAATCCCCATCGATCTCTAGGGCCATAGGGGCCACCATGGGGGTGCATAATCAGAGGGAAGGGACCTTTACCCTCTGGACGAGTTAGATACCCATAAATGGTTTTACCGTCACGCACAGTGATTTTGTAGGGCTCCATTGGTCGCATCTTGCTTGAGTCGATATAAGAGTGAGCCTGGCGAATACGAGATAGCTTTTTATTGGTTTTATCAAATAGCAGATACATACCTGGAAGTTTATCGCTCCGTACAGACACCACCGCGAGTTCACGATCAAGGTCTTTCGCTGAGGTCTCTGATGTTATCTCTACAACATGCTCTGGAAATTGTGCCTGCAGGGCAAGTAACATGCGGTTGTACTCGCTTTCTTCTGATAGCGGAATGAAGGTCTTGTAATCGGGCTCTACCCAGACCCCGGCCAGATAACCTGTGGTGTTGCCGGTTCCCTCTATTAAATCCATCTCTATGCCGCCAACATCGACATAGGGATGCTTGTAAAGTAATGTCTTCTCTCCACTCTCCAAGTTGTAGTGATAAAGAGCTTCGGTGTCAGTGTCGATATTATCTAGGACTAAAATAGCTTCTTCGTTTGGGACAAATGCTTCGGGTATTAATCTTCCTTTATACTCGTCTGTTCTGGACAGTAGTTTCCAGTTTTCTCCTTGTCGTTCAAATACTTTCCATGCCTCCTCATCATCGATGTCAGATCCGTAGGCAAACCGTAAGGCCCCACCCGGGTCAACCATCAGAGATGCATTTTTGATGGGTGATGAACCCAGCGAAATTTCTCTGCCATTGTAAATATTTAGTTTAACCAGTCGCGTGTAAGCACCGTCCTTTGATCCCCAGGTATAGACTTCCATCAAAACATGACGATCGTCTTCCGGTAATTTATGGGCAACCGAAGCGCTGACGCGGGACGAAAAGCGGCGTAGATGGCTCTGCTGTTTCTTGCCAGCTCCATAAATCCAACGCTTCTTGGTACCATCTATGTTGACAGCAATGATATTTCCGGTCGAGAAGGGGATTTCCTGAATTCCTGACTTAACAGCTTCCCAGGCAATCAGCCGCTCATTATTAGCCCAGACAAAACTACCTATAAATCCAGATCCTCCAATAGATATCTGATGCAAGTTCTCCATGGTTTTTGTATCTATCACCATAAGTTTTGAGCCGCCGAGGCCGCTATCAGTGTCCACTATACCTGCCAGATGACTGCCGTCGGGACTTATCTTAATTGAGCTCCAAGTGCTAAATTCGGCAAAGTGACGCAGCGGAGTCTGTTCGCTGGCATAGATATTTGGCGCTAATAATGACAGCGCTATGATTAGTTTTATGGCTATGGTCTTTAACATTCCTCTTCCCCTCAATGTCTTTGAAGTGCTAGCAGCGCCATCCTGCTGGTGTGCTAGCTGTCTGATAGCTTTTCATTCCCACGGTGTTCTGGAGCCAGATGGCGTGGGGTGGCAGTGTTTTTTGGCCTTCCTGAAGTCGTTCAATCACGCGACGGAAAATCTGTGGCTGCGCTTTATTGGTGATGTTTTTCTGCGCATATTCTGGCTGCTGAAACCCCATTCCATGCAGGATACATAAATAACTTTCATGATTCCATAACCCTGCTGTGTCCACTGGGCCGCTGTTGAAGAGTGGGCTGGCCGTGTTGGAAGCCAATCCTGAAAAACATTGATCCTCAAAATCCAGTGGCGTCGGCAATTTCATGGCCCAGTATTCCAGTTTGGCCTTTAGCCGATCATTGATATGTTCAGGCTTTTGTACCTCAAGCCAGAAGTCAGTATCGGTTCTCTGAGTCAGGCAATAGTGCATATTGATAAAATCGAGAATCTCATAAAAGCGATTGGACATGACTCGGTTATAGCGATAAGACATGGCCTCCATATGGGCATCGTCGAATGGAAAGTGCTCGGCCAGAGCTACGGCACCCAGGTCGCTGAGGTACAGGCCGGTGGACTCCAGCGGTTCAATAAATCCTCCGGATAGTCCAATGGCAACGCAGTTTCCCTGCCAGGTTTGTCGTCGGCGCTCTACAGAGAACTTTATATGCCGGCTATTAAGTTGCTCGGTGTCTGCTCCCTGATAGGCGCGCATTTCCTTCTCAGCATCTTCCGAAGAGATAAAGTGACTTGAGTGCACATAGCCAATTGAGCGCTGCGACTGCATGGGAATATCCCAGATCCAGCCATTGGACAGAGCTGTAGCGGTGGTATAGGGGCGCACCATGCCAGGGTAGTGCGTCTCATAGGGGACATGCATAGTCACGGCCCGGTCACAGAGCAGCCATTGTGAGCAATCTTCCACATCAACACCGGCCGCCTCGCCAATCAGTTTTGCGCGGAAACCGGTGCAGTCAACAAATAGGTCTCCATTTAAAACCTGCTCGTTATCTAGGACTACAGAATCGATAAAACCATTGTCACGCATTTTAACTTGGCTGAGATTAGCCTCAATATGGACTACACCCCGGGCAGTGGAGAAGTCACGCAAGTAATCGGCAAACTTCTGTGCATTCATGTGATAGGCGTAATTGAGTTCGCTATTTGCGCCATTTTGTCCCAGGGCTAGGGGTGCTCTGCCCATCTCGCAGATGATGGGTTGAGCCGAAACTGTTTCCATGTAGGGAATACTGCGATCACTGGCTGCCCATTCGGAGCCCGAGTTATCAATCGGATACTGGGAATAGCGGCTGAATGGATGATGATAAAAGGTATCGTTGTTTTTAACCCAGTTGACATATTTGATCGACTGCTTAAAAGAAGCATCCGTGGTGCGCATAAAATCCTGCTCGTCGACACCTACTACAGCCAATAGATGTCTCATCGAGGGAATAGTGGCCTCACCGACGGAAATTCGCGGAATATCTGGAGACTCAACCAGCGTAATATGGACTTTGGGATCCAGTCCTCGCTTGTTAAGTGCTCCGTTTAAATAGGCTGCGGCCATCCAGCCGGCAGAGCCCCCTCCAACAATGGTTACTTTTCTCAAGGTCATGCCCTAATGTTGTTAAGCTTTCTCTTCAGTGTAAATAAATCTTTGCCTGTGATCTATGGTTATCGCTACCCTGGCGGCTATCTTTTACTCGGCCAAGTCTGACCTGCTAACCGCAGACTTTGAGGTGGGAGTCTAGTCAGCATGGCTTTCCCTGGGCCATCGCCTTTAAGGGGTTGGTATCAGGGTGATTTTTATGCCCTGAGTTTTGCTGATATCCAGAGTTTGGATTTGCTCTCCCGAATAGGCAAGGGCGATTGAGATTTTGGAGTTAGCAGGCTGCATATCAGCGAGGCTGACACCTATATTGCCCAGACTAAATTGTTGCTCAGCCCCGCCGGTTTGCGCTGCTTTGGCTATCAGCGCTTTCTGCAGCATATTGTCGGTAGCTGTGATATCAATGACTCCAATCTGAACTGCGATTAAAGCCTGTGCACCATTGACGTGCTCAGCTGTGCCCACCACAGGAATGCGACTATCAATAGGGGTTATATCCTGCAGCAAGAAGGGTAGATCAGCCTGTCTGCTGCCGCCCAGTTTCCAGTG
>DDCQ01000043.1:13022-15124 GCA_002334915.1 Porticoccaceae bacterium UBA2002 | reverse complement strand
ACGGCTGGCCAGATTGACCGCGCGGCCCAGCAAGGTGTAGTCCAGACGATTTTCAGTGCCAAAGTTGCCCACTTTGCAGACCCCGCTATTAATACCCATACGCAGGCCAGCGGGGCGCTCTATGCCCTCAGCCTGCTAAGCGCAGCTGCAATTCCTGCATAGCCTTTCTCATGGCAATGGCCATAGACACACAGCGCACTGCATCGGACCTTACACCGCGGCGTTCAGGGTCACCAAAGAACACCATAATCGAATCGCCAATCACCTTGTCAACGGTGCCGCCAAAGCGAAATGCGATTTCAGACATCACGGTTAAATAGCTATTCAGCAGAGAAGTAAGCTGCTCAGGGTCGAGCTTTTCCGCCAGTCGGGTAAAGCCCTCCATATCAGAGAAGAAAATAGTCAGCGCCTTCTCCTGAGTCTCGGCACGCACATCCTTACCCGTCAGAATCGCTTTGCGCAGTGGCGGTGACAGATACTTAGATAACCTAAAGGTACGCAGGGTCAGCCATTCATTTTGCCTGAGCACAGAATCATGCTGTTCAGCCAGCATAGAATGGGTGCGCCGCGCTATATTGGCCAGCAACAGACAGTAGCCAGCCACCAACAGCAGAATCAGCAGCTGAGCCTGAAAACCAGGGATAACAATGATTGGCGACAGCCAGTATACAATCAGCGCACCGATAAAGAGCCCAAAAAAATCCAGAGGCGCGGTGGCCTTTAAAGGGCTTATAACAGTGATAAGAAACCCAAGCCCTAGGGCAATAGTCAGCAGAGGATCAAAGCCCACAAAGGCCAATAACATCCCGGTGAGAACCCCGTCGATAAACTCCAGCAACAGGGCAAGACGCTGCCGCACTCGTTGCTTAGGCGAAGCCATAGCCGTGAAATAACAGCTAAATTGATAGATAAACAGAGCCGGCAGCAAAACCAGCAGAGCAGGGTGATAGCCAATAACCCCCCAGGCCCCCAGCAAAATAATAACCCCGCAGAGCCCCAGAGTCAGCCGATATAGCTCCTGCAGTTTCGGTGACGGATATACAATCTCTTTCCATGTCATGGCTTTAGTTTAGCACCCAGCCTAATGAAGCGTCAGATAACTGCAAATACCCCCGGGCCGATTGCTTTTACCACCCTGTTTGTGTACAGTTGCCCGGCTTCAAATCAGGCTGCAAGCCCCGAGATTATTGAGGCAATGAGCACGCCGTGCTCCTGACCAGCTAATAGAACAGAAAACGGCAACAGTTTATGGTGAGGTGTCCGAGTGGCTGAAGGAGCACGCCTGGAAAGTGTGTAAGCGTTAATAGCGTTTCGAGGGTTCGAATCCCTCTCTCACCGCCACGCATTAGAGCCCCAGTAACTATAGAGTTTCTGGGGCTTTTTTATGGCTGCTTTGTAGCAAATCTTTTTAGCAATATTATCTTCTAATCATTCTGATTCAGTCCGCTGAGTGTTTGTTATTGTTACTGGGGAGATTCTTTACAAACTAACTTTAAAAGCTCGATTGCTATTTACCTTGACAACAACTTAACTTTGTATACCCTATGGGGGTATGAAAGCGCTGATCATTATTCTCTCTCTGCTGGTCGCCTCAACCTCAATGAGCCGACCCATCTCCTATGTGGGAGGCCATACCTTAATGGCCAACTCCGGGGCACAGTCAGGTAATATCTACTGGCACTACACGCCCAGCATCAAGTACTCATTAGGCTTGGATTACCAAAAAGATAAAATCAGTGGTGAGGCGTTTCCCTCAGCCAGAGTGACCTATCTGATCAACCGCAAGAATACCGCTACCTCTCAGCGCAACCTGTACCTAAAAACCGGCTTTGGGCTCGATAGTAGTGACAACCACTTTTATTCCCTCAGTGGTGACTGGGAGACTCGGCGCCTGTTCGGTGGTTTCTCCGCTAAACAGGTCTCAGGCATTGGCTATGACCTTTTTGAGCAGAGAGTAAAACTGGGGGTAGCCCCCTATCTGGGTGCCTACGGCGACCTGCATACCTGGTTGATGATTGAGAGCAAAAAAGATGACTTGGACAACAAACGCATCACCTACCCTGTGCTGCGGTTTTTTAAAGGTGGTGGCTTGATTGAATTCA